>DAONCJ010000052.1:0-12345 GCA_035401985.1 Burkholderiaceae bacterium
ATCCCGGTTGCCCTCGCCATTGGCCTCGTTGTGACGCTGCTGGTAACTGAGCAGGTCGCGCAGCGTGAAGCCGTCGTGCGAGACGACGTAGTTGACGCTGTCCGAGGGCGGACGATGCACGCGGTGGAACAGGTCGGAAGACGCGCACAGGCGCTGCGCGAACTCGCCGCGCGCCACGCCTGCGTGCAGCCACCAGCGCCGCATCGTGTCGCGAAAGCGGTCGTTCCATTCGAACCAGCCCGCCGGAAAGCAGCCCAGCTGATATCCGCCCGGCGCCAGATCCCAGGGTTCGGCGATCAGCTTGACGCCGGCCAGCACCGGGTCCTGGGCGATCGCCTTGAAAAACGCGCCGCTGGCATCGAACCCGTGCTCGGCCCGCCCGAGCACCGGGGCCAGATCGAAGCGGAAACCATCGACATGCATCTCGTGCACCCAGTACCGCAGGCTGTCCATCACGAACTGCAGCACCCGGGGCTCGCGCAGATCGAGCGTGTTGCCGCAGCCCGTGTCGTTCACGTAGGTGCCGGGCCGCTCATGGGGCAGTCGATACCAGCAGGCATTGTCGAGACCTCGCCAGCTCAGCGTGGGCCCCGTTTCATCCGATTCGCAGGTGTGATTGAAGACAACATCGAGGATCACTTCGAGGCCCGCTCGGTGCAGTGCGCGGACCATCGCCCTGAACTCGTTGCGCACCGCGCGCGGGTCGGATGCGGCGGCATAACGCGGCTCCGGGCAGAAGAATCCGAGCGTGTTGTAACCCCAGTAGTTGACCAGCCCGCGTTGCGCCAGATGCTGCTCGTCCAGATGCTGGTGCACGGGCAGCAGACTGACCGCCGTGACACCCAGCCGCTTCAGGTGCGCCAGCGCGGCGGGGTGGGCCAGCCCTGCATAGGTGCCGCGCAGCGGCTCGGGAATGTCGGGATGCCTGCGCGTGAAGCCCTTGACGTGCAGCTCGTACAGCACGGTGTCGGCCGCTGCATGCTGCGGCGGCGCGTCGTCATCCCAATCCACTTCATCGTCGATCACGCGTGCCTTCAGCGCATGGGCTGCGTTGTCGCGCGGATCGGGCCGCGCCGGATCGGCCGGGTCGGCGCCCGCGTGCTCCTCGCGCCACTCGAAGCGCCCGACGATCTCCCGGGTCCACGGGTCGAGCAGCAGCTTGTGAGGATTGAACCGATGGCCGTGGTCCGGCCGCCAGGGTCCATGCGCTCTGAAGCCGTACACCATTCCCGGTGCCGCACCGGGCAGATAGCCATGCCAGACGTCGCGGGTGTGGCCGGGCAGAACGAATCGTTGCACTTCGGTCAGGCCCTGCGGATCGAACACGCACAGCTCGATGCGCTGCGCATGCGCCGAGAACACTGCGAAGTTGACACCGCCTCCGTCCCAGTGGGATCCCAGTGGCCACGCCCGCCCCGGCAGCAGTGCGGCTGCAGCCACCGCAGACGACACAGGTCCGGGGCTCATGGCGTCCATTCGAGGAACACGGTCGCCAGCGGGGGCAGGCTGATCGACAGCGACCATTGCCGCCCGTGGCTGGGCCGCTCGCTCGCGCGGGCCTCGCCGGCTGCGGCCCCGACACCGCTGCCGCCATAGTGGCCCGCGTCGGTGTTCAGGCGCTCGCGATACACCCCCGGCTGCGGCACACCGATCACAAAGTCGTGGTGCACCACCGGCGTGAAATTGCAGACGACCAGCATCAGCGAGCGGGCCTCGGCGCCCCGGCGCACGAAGGCGATCACCGACTGGCGGGCGTTGGCCGCGTCGATCCACTCGAACCCCGACGGATCGAAGTCGCGCTGGTGCAGGGCCGGCGACTGGCGATACATCGCATTGAGGTCGCGCACCAGCCGCTGCACGCCGGCGTGCGTCGGGTCATCGAGCAAGGACCAGTCGAGTCCGCGATCTTGATTCCATTCGCCGGTCTGTGCGAACTCACAGCCCATGAACAACAGCTTCTTGCCCGGGTGCCCGAACTGGAAACCGAGATAGGCGCGCAGATTGGCGAACTGCTGCCAGCGGTCACCCGGCATGCGGGCCAGCAGCGAGCCCTTGCCGTGCACGACCTCGTCGTGGGAGATCGGCAGCACGAAGTTCTCGGTGAAGGCGTAGACCAGCCCGAAGGTGATCTCGTTGTGGTGATGGGGGCGGTGCACCGGATCGCGCGAGATGTAGCGCAGCGTGTCGTTCATCCAGCCCATGTTCCACTTGTAGTGAAAGCCCAGGCCGCCGGTCCAAGGCGGGCGCGAGACGGCAGGAAATGCCGTCGACTCCTCGGCAAGCGTCACCGCCTGCGGCCGCTGCACGCCGACCACTTCATTCAGGCGTCGGAAGAAATCGATCGCCTCGAGATTCTCTCGTCCACCATGGATGTTCGGCAGCCACTGACCGGGCTGCCGGCTGTAGTCGCGATATAGCATCGAGGCCACCGCATCGACCCGCAGGCCGTCGATGCCGTAGCGCTCGAGCCAGTACAGCGCATTGCCGACCAGGAAGTTGCGCACCTCGGCCCGGCCGAAGTTGTAAATCAGCGTGTTCCAGTCCTGATGAAAGCCCTCGCGCGGATCGGCGTGTTCGTACAGGTGGGTGCCGTCGAACCGCGCCAGTCCATGTTCGTCGGCGGGGAAATGCGCGGGCACCCAGTCGAGCAGCACACCGAGTCCCGCCTCGTGGCAGCGGGCGACGAAGCGAACAAGGCCTGCCGGATCGCCGTGGCGCGAAGTGGGCGCATACAGGCCGACCGGCTGGTATCCCCACGATCCATCGAACGGATGCTCGCTGACCGGCAGCAGTTCGAGATGCGTGAAGCCCATGTCGCGCACATAGGGCACCAGGGTGGCAGCCAGCGTGTCCCAGTCCGGAAACGGGCTGTCCTGGGGGTGCGTTCCCTGAGCATCGCCCGCCGCACCCGGCAAGGGTCGGCGCCACGAGCCCAGGTGAACTTCGTAGATGCTCATCGGCGCATCCAGCGCATTGGCCCGCTGGCGCTCGGCCGAGGCCGGCACGAGCGCCGGCAGGGCAGCAACCACACTGGCGGTCGCCGGGCGCAGTTCGGCCGCCAGACCATATGGGTCGGCCTTCAGCGGCAGCCGGTTCAGCGCATTGTCGCGGATCTCGTACTTGTAGCGAGCCCCGGCCTGAACACCCGGCAGGAAGATCTCCCACACGCCGCATTCCCGACGCAGGCGCATGCCGTGACGGCGCCCGTCCCAGTGGTTGAAGTCGCCCACCACGCTGACCCGCGAGGCGTTGGGCGCCCAGACGGCGAAGCGAGTGCCCGGGACACTGTCGACCACGAACGGCGCCGCACCGAGCGCCTCGAAGGGCCGCAGGTGGGTTCCTTCGGCGATCAGCCAGGCGTCCAGTTCGCCCAGCAGCGGCGGGAAGCGATAGGGATCGTCGATCTCGCCGACGGCGCCCCCCGGCCACTCGACGCGCAGACGGTATCGGGCGGCCAGCGCGGCAGGAACCGGCGATTCGAAAAGGCCGTCGGGATGCACGCGGACCAGGGTGACCGCCGTCGGCACGCCGGGCGGCCAATCGGAGCACACATCGGGCCGCACATCGGGCCGCACATCGGACCGCACAGCGGGCGGCACATCGCCGGGCGCATCGGACGCCGGCACCTCGTCCCGAAGGCATGGCGCGGCCACCGCAGTGACCGCCAGCGCGCCGGGAAGCAACACCCGCAGCCGCGTCTCGCCGTCGGCACCCGGGTGCGGACCCAGCACCGCGAACGGATCGCCGTGCGTGGCGTCGCGAAGCCGGTCGATTTCGGCGGCGCTGAGCATGTTCAGCGCCGTGCGTCGATGTGCCAGATGCGCTGCGCGTATTCGCGGATGGTCCGGTCTGCCGAGAATGCGCCCATGCCGGCGACGTTGGCGATGGCGCGCGACGCCCACCGTGCCGGTTCGCGGTACAGCGCGTCGACCTGATGCTGGGTCTGCACATACGCGTCGTAGTCGGCGAGCAGCAGGTAATGGTCGCCGCCCCACAGCAGCGAGTCGACCAGTCCCCGATACCGGCCGGGCTCCTCGGGCGAGAAGGCGCCGCCGCCAATCGCATCGAGCACGGTGCGCAGGCGCGCATCGGCCTCGTACAGGCGCATCGGCTGATAGCCGCTCTGGCGCAGCGCGACGACCTCGGGGGTGCGCAGGCCGAAGATGAAGATGTTGTCGTCACCCACGTGCTGACGGATCTCGATGTTCGCGCCGTCGTCGGTGCCGATGGTCAGGGCGCCATTGAGCGCGAGCTTCATGTTTCCGGTGCCCGAAGCTTCGGTGCCGGCAGTCGAGATCTGCTCGGACAGATCGGCACCGGGCATGATGACCTCAGCGACGGACACGCCATAGTTCGGCACAAACACCACCTTCAGCCGTCCCTCGACCCGCGGGTCGTGGTTCACCACGGTGCCCACGTCATGGATCAGCCGGATGATCGTCTTGGCCATGTGATACGACGAGGCCGCCTTGCCGGCGAAGATCACCGTGCGCGGCACCCAGTCTGCCTCGGGGTCGGACA
This sequence comes from Burkholderiaceae bacterium, assembly GCA_035401985.1. Taxonomy (GTDB): domain Bacteria; phylum Pseudomonadota; class Gammaproteobacteria; order Burkholderiales; family Burkholderiaceae_E; genus Quisquiliibacterium. The sequence continues at coordinate 4,522 of DAONCJ010000052.1, forward strand.
GGATCGCCTGATAGCGGGTGACGACATGCAGCACATTGAGCAGCTGGCGCTTGTACTCGTGGATGCGCTTGACCTGCACATCGAACAGACTGGCCGGATCGACCGCGATGCCGGTGGCCCGTTCGATCGTCTGCGCAAGCCGCTGCTTGTTCGCATGCTTGACGGCGATGAACTGCTGCTGGAAGTCGGGGTCGTCGCGATGCGCCTGCAAGCCGGCCAGGCGATCCAGATCGAGCCGCCATTGCGTGCCCAGCGTGCGATCGAGCAGTCCGGCCAGGCCTGGATTGGCCTGCGCCAGCCAGCGCCGCGGCGTCACCCCGTTGGTCATGTTGGTGAAGCGCTCGGGCCACAGGCTCGCGAAGTCGGCGAAGATGGTCTTCACCAGCAGATCGGAGTGCAGCGCCGACACACCGTTGACCGTATGACTGCCGACGATCGACAGATTCGCCATCCGCACACGCCGCTCGCCGCTTTCGTCGATCAGCGACAGGCGCGACAGAAATCCGAGATCACCCGGTCGCACGCTGTTGGCGTGATCCAGGAACTCCTGGTTGATGCGAAAGATGATCTCGAGGTGGCGCGGCAGCACGTGCTGCATCAGCGACACCGGCCAGGTCTCGAGCGCCTCGGGCATCAGCGTGTGATTGGTGTACGAGAACACCTGTCCGCCGATCGCCCAGGCCGTGTCCCAGGTCATGCCGTGCTCGTCGCACAGCAGGCGCATCAGCTCGGCCACCGCGATGGCCGGGTGGGTGTCGTTCAGGTGGATGGCCACCTTGTCGGCCAGATTGGCCAGGGTGCCGTGCTCCTGCAGATGCCGGGACAGGATGTCCTGCACCGAGGCCGCCACGAAGAAGTACTCCTGCCGCAGACGCAGCTCGCGCCCTGCCGGCGTGCTGTCGTTGGGGTACAGCACCCATGAGATGTTCTCGTACTCGTTCTTGACGCCGGCGGCGCGCGCATAGTCGCCGGTGTTGAACGCATGCAGGTCGATGTGCTCGGGCGCGACGGCCTTCCACAGTCGAAGCGTGCTGACCTTGTCCGTGCCATGGCCAGGCACCACCATGTCGTAGGCCTTGGCGGCCACCTCTCCGGCGGGGCGCCAGACCGGACGGCCCGCCTGGTGCTCGACCCAGCCGCCGAACTGCACCGGGTAGCTGAGTTCGGCCCGCGGGAATTCCCACGGCGTGCCGTTGGCCAGCCAGGGGTCGGGATACTCGACCTGGCCGCCGCGCTGGATCTCCTGCGCGAACATGCCGTATTCGTAGCGGATGCCATAGCCCATCGAGGGCAGGCCCAGCGTCGCCATCGAGTCCAGGAAGCAGGCGGCCAGCCGCCCGAGGCCGCCATTGCCCAGTCCGGCGTCGGGCTCCTGCTCGGCCACGTCCTCGAGGCGCCGTGCATGTCGGGCCAGGCCCTGTGCCGCGCCCTCGGTCATGTCGAGCGCCGCCAGCGCATTTCCCAGCGTGCGCCCGATCAGGAATTCCATCGACAGGTAATAGACGCGCCGCGCCTTGCTGGCCCGATCGGCGGCCTGGGTGGCGACCCAGCGGCGAGACAGCTGCTCGCGCGCGACCTGTGCAGTCGCCTGCATCAGGTCCAGGTTCGTGGCCTGCGCCGGCGCCACGCCGATGGTCTTCAATAGGTGCTGATCGATGCCGTCTGCCAACGACACCTTGCATTCGTCTGTCACCACGGTCCTTTGGTCGAGAGGGGGGCCACCCCGCAAAGGGTGCACCCCGAAGATGCTTGAACCCGCGAATGAAAGCAATTTCCGTGCGGCCAGACGGCAGACCGCCTGCGGCGCTGCGGTAAGCTGATGGCTTTCGACCTCGTGCCCTCAACGGAAAACCACCGTGACGCCAACCGAACTCGCTCAGAACCTCGAGCTGCCCAAGCGTGCGGTCGCGCTGGTCCTGGCCGGCGGCCGTGGCAGCCGGCTGATGAGCCTCACCGACCGCCGCGCCAAGCCGGCAGTCTATTTTGGCGGCAAATTTCGCATCATCGATTTTGCCCTCTCCAATTGTCTGAATTCGGGCATCCGCCGCATCGGGGTGCTCACGCAGTACAAGAGCCACAGCCTGATGCGCCACCTTCAGCGCGGCTGGGCTTTCCTCAAGAGCGAGATGAACGAATTCCTCGACCTGATGCCGGCCCAGCAGCGCATCGACGAGGCCAGCTGGTACCGCGGCACGGCCGACGCGGTCTATCAGAACCATGACATCCTCGCCAGCTACGACGCCGACTACATCGTCGTGCTGGCCGGCGACCACATTTACAAGATGAATTACGCGCTGATGCTGGCCGACCATGTCGAGCAGGGGCGCGAATGCACGGTCGCGTGCATCGAGGTGCCGCGGGCCGAGGCCAGCGGTTTCGGCGTCATGGCCATCGACGAAAACCGCAAGATCACCGCCTTCGTCGAGAAGCCGCTCGACCCTCCGGCGATGCCGGGCAAGCCGGATCGCGCGCTCGCCAGCATGGGTGTCTACATTTTCAATGCGCAGTACCTTTACCGCGAACTGGCGCGCGACATCGCCGACCCGCTGTCCAGCCACGACTTCGGCAAGGACATCATCCCCAATGCGGTGCGCCAGGGTCAGGCGACCGCCCATTCGTTCCATCTCAGTGCAGTCGGCACGCGTCCCAACGAGGAACCCTACTGGCGCGACGTCGGCACCATCGATGCCTACTGGGACGCCAACATCGATCTGACCGCGACCGATCCGCTGCTGAACATGTACGACAACCGGTGGCCGATCTGGACCTATCAGCCGCAGCTCGCTCCGGCCAAGTTCGTGCACAACCTGAATGAACGTCGCGGCATGGCGCTCGAATCACTGGTCTCGGGCGGCTGCATCGTCTCGGGACATGTCGTGCGTTCGGTGCTGTTCTCGAGCGTGCGGGTGCATTCGTTCGCCAGCGTCAACTGGAGCGTGCTGCTGCCCGAGGTGCAGGTGGGTCGAAATGCGCGCCTGACGCGGGTCGTGATCGACCGTGGCTGCACCATCCCGGACGGGATGATTATCGGCGAGGACCCCGAGGACGACGCGCGACGCTTCTACCGCACGGCCTCGGGCATCACACTGGTCACGCCCGAAATGCTCGCTCGACTGTGAGGGGCATGAAGGTCCTCCATGTCGCCGCCGAGGTCTTTCCGCTCGTCAAGACCGGCGGTCTCGCCGATGTCGTCGGGGCGCTGCCCCAGGCGCTGATCGGCGCCGGCGCCGATGTCCGGCTGCTGCTGCCGGGCCTGCCCGCGATCGCGGATGCCGTGCTGCACCCACGGACCATCTTCGATTTCGGGCCGATCTTCGGCGCCGCCAGGATCAGCCTGCGGCTCGCGCACATGCCGTACAGCCATGTCCCCGTTTATGTGGTCGATGCGCCCTATCTCTATCGCCGCCCGGGCGGCCCGTACCAGGCGGCCGACGGCACGGAATGGAGCGACAACCTGCAGCGATTTGCGCTGCTCGGCTGGGTCGGCGCCCATCTGGCGGCCGGCGAGCTCGACCCCGAGTGGACACCGCAGGTCCTGCACGCGCACGACTGGCACGCGGCGATGTCCTGCGCCTACATGGCTGCGCATCCGGCAACGGCCGCTGCGTCGGTCTTCACCGTGCACAACCTGGCCTTCCAGGGGCTGTTCTCCCAGTCCGACTTCGTTCAGCTCGGACTGCCCGCGCACTTCCTGCAGTCGCACGGGATCGAGTACCACGGCCAGTTGTCGTTCATGAAGGCGGGCCTGAAATACGCGCGGCGCATCACCACCGTCAGTCCGACCTATGCCGGCGAGATCGCCACTCCCGAGTTCGGCTGCGGCCTGGACGGCGTCATCCGCGGCCGTCAGGCCGACGTCACGGGCATCCTGAACGGAGTCGACCCCGGCGTCTGGAACCCGGCCACCGACTCGGGCCTGGCCTCTCCGTATGACGCGACCGATCTCTCCGGCAAGGCGCGCTGCAAGGCCGCCCTTCAGGCCGAGGTCGGGCTGGCACAGCGCGCCGATGCCCCGCTGTTCGGGGTGGTGAGCCGGCTGAGCGCCCAGAAAGGCCTCGATCTGGTGCTCGCGGCCTTGCCGATGCTGCTGGCCGCTGGCGGCCAGCTGGTGCTGCAGGGCAGCGGCGACCCCGAGCTCGAACGCGCATTCCAGGCCGCGGCGCGGGCGCATCCCCGGCAGGTGGGCGTGCGCATCGGTTACGACGAGGCGTTCGCGCACCGGCTGATCGCCGGCTCGGATGTGATCATGGTGCCCTCGCGCTTCGAACCCTGCGGGCTCACCCAGCTGTATGGACTGAGCTACGGCACGCTGCCGCTGGTGCGCAGGGTCGGCGGCCTGGCCGACACCGTCGACGATGCCAGCGACGAAAATCTGCGTTCGGGTCGCGCCACGGGCTTCGTGTTCGGACCGGCCGATGCGGCTGCGCTCGAAGCGGCTCTGTCCGACGCCATTTCACTCTTCCGGCGGCCCGCTCAGTGGCAGGCCGTGATGCGTACGGCGATGACGCGCGATCACAGCTGGGCGGAGGCGGGCGCACGTTACCTGTCGCTGTACCGGTCGCTGCTGCCCGCCTGAAACGCGATGCGGCGCCCGCGCTTGGCGCATCGCGGGAGCGGCCACATCCCCGGATCAGCCGACCCGGTTTCCGTCGTGCCCGCTCTGGCCCAGCATATCCGGCGTGATCAGCGTCACCCCGCGCTCGGTCACATGAAACCGACCCTCGTCATCGGCCCGGCTCAGGCCAGCGCAGAAGCCGTCGGGCAGCCGACAGTGCTTGTCGACCACCGCATGCGACAGCCTCACATTGCGCCCGACCACCACATTGGGCAGCACCACCGAATCCTCGATGAGACTGCCGACATCCACACGCACCTTCGAGAACAGCACAGACCGGCGCACGGTGGCGCCACTGATGACGCAGCCGCTCGACACCAATGAGTCGAGGGCCGTGCCGCGACGCGAATCCTCGTCGAAGACGAATTTGGCCGGAGGCAGCTGGCGCTGTCGGCTCAAGATCGGCCACTGATCGTCATACAGATTCAGCTCCGGCAGTTCGCGGGTGAGGTCGATGTTGGCGGCCCAGAACGCGTCGACCGTGCCGACGTCGCGCCAGTACGGCCGCTCGCCGATCCGATTCACGCAACTGCTGGCGAAGCGGTGCGCCCATACCCGGCGCTGAGAGACCAGATGAGGCAGCAGGTCATGGCCGAAGTCGTGGCTGGAACTGTCGAGCCGGGCGTCCCGCATGAGTTGCTCGAACAGCACTTCGGCATTGAACACATAGATCCCCATGCTGACCAGCGCCCGGCTCGGGTCGCCCGGCAGCCCGGCCGGTCGCAGCGGCTTCTCGGCGAATGAGATCACCCGGTCATCGGCGTCCGCGCCCATCACACCGAAGCTGCCTGCCTCGGACAGCGGGACATCGAGACAGGCGACGGTCACTTCGGCGCCGCGTTCGACATGCTCGGCCAGCATGATCGAGTAATCCATCTTGTAGACGTGATCGCCGGACAGGACCAGCACATAGCGCGGGTCGGCTTCGCGAAGGATGTCGAGGTTCTGGAACACCGCATTGGCCGTGCCGCTGTACCAGCGCTCGTCGACACGCTGCTGGGCGGGCACCACATCGATGTACTCGCCCAGGTTGGCCTCGAGGAATCCCCATCCGCGTTCGATATGCCGGATCAGGCTTTGCGACTTGTACTGCGTCAGCACGCCGATCCGTCGGGCGCCCGAATTCACGCAATTGCTCAATGCAAAGTCGATGATCGAGAACTTGCCGGCGAACGGCACCGAAGGCTTGGCGCGCCACTCGGTGAGCTGCTGCAGCCGCGCGCCGCGCCCGCCCGCCAGGATCAGCGCGTAGGTGTCGCGCATCAGGTGCGTCATGCCCCCGGAACCTCGGGAGCCGCCCTCGTGCTGGCGATATTCGAAGCGCTTCGGAACTTCGGGAGGATTCATGAGGGCTCCTTGGTGTGCGCCTGCCGGTCCACCAGGGCGGTGGCCGCCCCGAGTCGATACTACTAGCGGGCAGATCCGCTGTCGTCGATTCTCGAGTGCCCCTGCAACGAGCCGAATTGAACGGGTTTAGCGGCGTTCTTTTCGAGCCCGCCCGGGCTCGCCGCACGGTCAAATCAGGTCATCTGCGTTCCGTTCGGATCGGCGGCAGGCACCAGTCGGAGCGGCGTTTGCGCAGCGCGCGGAGCTGGTGGCTGCCGGCCCGATGCGATCATTCCAGGACCCCACATGTCGATACTCGATAGTCTCAGTCTGCCCAGAAAGTTCCTGTTCCTCGGGCTTATTGCAGTGGCGATGACCGCCGCCCCCACCTTCCTGGTGACTCAGCGCGCGCTGAAGGAAATTCACGTTGCCCGGCTGGAGGCCGCTGGCGCCAAGCCTGTGGTCGCGCTGCAGAAGGTGATTCAGCTCGTCCAGCAGCATCGCGGGGTCTCGGCCGGCATGCTCGGGGGCAACGAGGCGCTGGCCGCCAGCCGCCCGGCCGTGCGCGACGCGATCACGCAGGCCATGACCGCCTTTGAAAGCAGTCTGAAGGCAGCCGATGCCTCGTCTGCCACCCTGTCGGTCTGGGCCGAGCGCAAGGCGCAATGGACACCGCTGGAGCAGGCGGTCGCCGAGCGCAAGCTCGCCCCGCCGGCGAGTTTCCAGCGGCACACCGATCTCATCACCGCGATGTTCCGTCTCAATGACACGCTGCTGGACGAGTACGGCGTGATCTTCGATCCCGATCCCGACTCGTATTACCTGGCCATGGCGGCGTTGAAAACCGCGCCGCAGCTGGCGGAGCAGCTCGGCCGGATGCGCGGCCTGGGCACCGGGATACTGGCCACCGGTCAGCTCAGTGCAGACAACCGGGCCGCGCTGGCCGGCCTGCGCGAGCAGGTCGTCCAGCTGAGCGCCGACCTGAAAGCCGGAGTGCTCGGAGCCGGCAAGATGAATGACACGCTCAGGCGTGCGATCGAACCGCGGTATGCGACTCTGGAAGGCCAGGTGGCCTCCGGGCTGGCCCTGGTCGACGCGAACCTGATCTCCGCACAGACCCTGGCCATGGCGCCCACCGCCTACAACCAGGCAATGACCCGCACGATCGATGGCGTGTTCGAGTTCAATACGGTGGCGCTGCCCGAATTCACCCGCCTGCTGGACGAGCGTCTGAGCCGTCTGGAGCTGACCCTCGCCGTGGTGCTGGGGGCGCTGCTTGCCGCCTCGATCGGGGGCATCGCGGTGGGCCTGTGGTTCGTGCGGAGCATCACCGGGCCGATCCGGGAAGCGTCGGACATCGCACGCGCAGTTGCCAATGGCGACCTGGCGATCGCTGTGCCTCCGCACGGCACGAACGAACTCGGACAGCTGGTCGAAGCGCTGGGCCAGATGAAGCACCAGCTCGCCGAGGTGGTCGGCAGCGTGCGTCGCAACGCCGAGCAGGTGGCGATCGCCAGTGCGCAGATATCCTCCGGCAACAACGACCTCAGCGCGCGAACCGAGCAGCAGGCCGCGGCGCTGGAGCAGACCGCCGCGTCGATGGAGGAACTGAGCGAGACGGTGCGCCATACGGCGGAAAACGCGCAGCAGGCCAACCAGCTCGCGGCGGGCGCTTCGAAGGTGGCGATCGAGGGCGGCCAGGTGGTCGCGCAAGTGGTCGACACGATGCGCGGCATCGACGACAGCTCCAAGCGCATCGCGGACATCATCGGCGTGATCGATGGCATCGCCTTCCAGACCAACATCCTGGCGCTGAACGCCGCGGTCGAAGCGGCCCGGGCGGGCGAGCAGGGGCGTGGCTTTGCAGTGGTCGCGACCGAGGT
>DAONCJ010000053.1:0-12338 GCA_035401985.1 Burkholderiaceae bacterium
TGTCGATCGCACCCGTCGGGTGCGTCCTGTTCTCGAATATCCCTGTGGCGAGCCGCCGGTCGCCGGTGCGGTCACCGAAGTGGCGCCCGGCGTGCTGTGGATCCGCATGCCGCTGCCGTTTTCGCTGGCCAACATCAACCTGTGGGCGATCCGCGACGGCGAGAAGTGGGCGATCGTCGACACCGGCATCCAGACCTCCGACACCGCAACCGCCTGGCGCCAGGTGCTCGCCGGTCCGCTGGAAAATCGCGGCCTGAGCCGGGTGATGGTCACCCACATGCACCCCGACCACGTCGGCATGGCCGGCTGGCTGATCCGCAAGTCCGATTGCAGCCTGTGGATGACACGGCTCGAATACCTGAACTGCCGGGTGCTGGTCGCCGACACCGGCCGCGAGGCTCCCGACGACGGCGTGCGCTTCTATCGCCGCGCGGGCTGGAGCGATGACGCCATCGAGTACTACCGCACGCGTTTCGGCGGGTTCGGCAAGAGCACCTACAAGCTGCCTGACAGCTTCCGCCGTCTGCGCGACGGCGAGGTCCTGACCATCGGCGAACACACGTGGCGGGTGGTGGTCGGCAACGGGCATTCTCCCGAGCACGCCTGCTTCTACTGCCCCGATCTGAAGCTGCTGATTTCCGGCGACCAGGTCCTGCCGCGGATCTCGTCGAACGTGTCGGTGTTTCCGACCGAGCCCGCGGCTGATCCGTTGGGCGACTGGATGACCTCGCTGGCCCGGATCAAGGGCGAGGTGCCCGACGACGTGCTGGTGCTGCCGGCCCACAACGAGCCCTTCCGCGGGCTGCATGCCCGCCTGGACGATCTGATCCACGGTCATGAGGTCGGCCTGGAGCGCCTGCGTCGTTCGCTGAAGGAACCGCGCCGTGCCATCGATGTGTTCGGCGCACTGTTCGCCCGCAAGATCGAGGGCGACCAGCACCTGCTGAGCATGGCCACCGGCGAAAGCCTCGCGCACCTCAATTACCTGGTGGCGCGCGGCGAGGCTGCGGTCGAGCCCGACGCGCAGGGCGTCAACTGGTATCGGGGTGTTGCGGCTGCCTGAAGGCCGGCCGCGGCAGTCCTTGCAACACGCACGCCTGTGATGCTTGCGCCCGAATCGCTGGGGCTGGTCGCGGCCGTGCTGGCGCTCGGGTTCAAGCACGGCTTCGACGCCGACCACCTCGCGGCCATCGACGCCACGAGCCGGCTGAACCGGCAGGCCGGTCGCGAGCGCGCGGCGCGCTGGAGCGGCGCCCAGTTCTCGCTCGGGCATTCGCTGCTGGTGCTGCTGATCGCGCAGCTGAGCTATCACGCCGGCGGGGTGGTGCTGCCGGACTGGCTGGACGCCACCGGCGCGTGGTTGTCGATCGCGTGCCTGACGCTGGTCGGACTGCTGAGCATCCGCACGGCCGGCCAGACGGTGCAGCGCGGTCACGCGTTGCCGCGCTGGCTGCGGCCGCTGGCACCTCTGACGGTGTCGCGCTGGGGGGCTGCTGTCACCGGGGCGCTGTTCGCCCTGTCGCTGGACACCCTGACGATGGCCACCTGGTTCGCAGGCAGCGCGGCCCGTCTGGGCGGCGCCGGCACCGTGCTGTTGCTGGGCGCGGCCTTCGGCGCCGGCATGCTGATGGCCGATGGAGTGGCAGGCTGGTGGGTCAACCGCCTGGCCGGTGCCGCCGCCTTGCAGCGCGAGCGCGGCCGGCGCTATGCCGGCTGGCTGATCGGCCTGGGTGCGCTGGTGACCGCAGCGCTGGGCGTGGCCCGGCAGATCGCCACGCCGCTGGACGAGTGGGCCGACGGCCACGCCCTGCCGCTGGGTCTGGCCCTGCTGGCGGCGACCACGGTGCTGCTGCTGCTGGCTGGCCGCCGGGCGGCACCGCGAGCCAGCCAGCGCTAGTTGCCCTCGGTGAGGTCTTCAGGGTCCTGGCCGGCCTGAAAGCGGGCCAGATTGCGCGCCACCTTGGCGACCAGCGCTTCACGGATGTACGACGAGATCGCCGACGTGTGGGGCGAAATCCGCACCTTGTCGTGGCTGTACAGCGGATGCCCGGCAGGCAGCGGTTCGGGATCGGTCACGTCCAGCGTCGCACGGGCCAGCTGGCCCGCGTCCAGCGCGGCGAGCAGGGCCGGCTGATCGATCAGGCTGCCTCGGCCGATGTTGATCAGGTGCAGTCCCTTCTTCGCGCTGGCGAGCACCTCGGCGTTCACCATGTGCCGGGTTTCGGGCGTGGCGGGCGCGGCGATCACCACCTGGTCGCATTGCGCGAACATTTCGCGCAGGCTGCCCGCGCGTTCGATGCCCGGCACGGGAAAGGGCGCAGCCGAGCGGCGCAGCGCCTGGACCTTCATCCCGAGCGCCAGGCCTTTGGTGGCCAGTGCCAGTCCGATGGGACCGACGCCGACGATGCCCATGGTGCTGTCGCGCACCATGCCCAGCGACGACTGCTTCCATTGCTCGGGCCCCTTGACCCAAAGCCGCGGCATCTTCTTGGCGTGCTCGAAGATGGCGGCCAGCACGTACTCGGCGATCGGCTCGGCGCCGACTCCCCGGCCGGTGCTGACCTTGTCGACCTCGAACACCCAGGGGGGATAGCTGTCGATGCCCGCCGAGATGAGCTGGACCCACTTGAGGTTGAACGGCCATCCGGCCGGACGCACGCGCAGCGGCGAAGCAGGGTCGCGGGGATAGCTCGCCGACAGCAGGATGTTGACCTCGGGCGGCAGGCTGGCGGGCGCGCCGGTCGGGATGCTCAGCCACTTCACGTGCGGCATTTCCTGGGCCAGGCGCTTGTCGACGATTTCGCCGAATTGCGAGGCGATCACCAGCTGAGTCATGCCGGGTCCTGCTTTCGCCGGGTGCTTCGGTAAAGGGGCATCATCGGCGCTCGCGCAGGGCTTTCCAGACAATCGCCGGCGTGAACGGCATGTCCATTGGCGGCACACCGGCGCGGCGCAGCGCATCGCTCATCGCGTTGACCAGGGCCGGCAGGGAGCCCGAGCAGCCGGACTCGCCCACGCCCTTGGCGCCAAGCGCATTGAGCTTCGTGGGCACCAGGTGATAGTCGGTGCGGATGTTCGGCACCATGCCCACCCGCGGCATCACATAGTCCATGAAGCTGCCGGTCAGCAGCTGCGCCGTGTCGGGGTCGTAGATCGCGTGTTCGCCGAACACCTGACCCGCGCCCTGCAGCACGCCGCCGTGGACCTGTCCCTGCACCAGCTGCGGCGAGACCACGAAGCCGAGGTCGTCGACGGCGTTGTAGGCAATGACCTCGGTGATGCCGGTGGTCGGATCGATCTCGACCTCGGCGACATGGCAGCCGTTGGGAAAGGTGGTGCCCGAGGACGATTCGCCCTCGGTGTCCAGCGGGTGCGGTGTCGGACCCCGCAGCGAGGCCGCGAGATCGAACAGCGAGATGTGGTGCGCGCCGGCATGGAAGGCGCCGTTGCGGTACTCGAGCGTGCCTTCCGGATGCGCCAGCGCGCGAGCCGCATGCGGCCGGGCGCGCGCGATGAGGTTGCCGACCATCACCTTGAAGGCGCTGCCTGCGCCGTACAGCGAGCGCGAACCGCCGGTGCCATTGCCCACGAGTTCGGTGGTCGGCTCGCTGGCGTGATAGCGGATCAGCTGCGGTGAAATGCCCAGGCCGTCGGAGACGATCTTGGCGAAGGAGGTTTCGTGGCCCTGGCCCGACGGTCCGGTGACGCCGTACAGATGCAGCAGACCATCGCCGGCGAAGCGCGCGGTGACCATGTCCTTGGGTGCCGTGCCGGCACCCGAGGCTTCGAGGTAGCACCCGAAGCCGATCCCGCGCAGGCGACCGCGCGCCTCGCTGGCCGCGCGCCGCGCCGGGAAGCCCGCGTAGTCGGCCTGCTTGAGCGCCTTGTCCATGACCGCGGCGAACTCGCCGCAGTCGTAGACCGTGCCATTGGCGGTCGTGTACGGAAAGGCGCTCGGAGGGATGAAGTTGCGCCGGCGCAGGGCGACGGGGTCGAGCCCATGCTCGGCGGCCGCCTGATCCATCAGACGTTCGATCGCGTAGGCGATGTCGGGCCGCCCGGCGCCGCGGTAGGCCGACACCGGCACGGTGTTGGTGAACACCAGCGTGGAGCGGGCGTACAGCGCGGGCACCTTGTATACACCACTCATCGTGACGGTGATGTTCTTGGTGCCGATCATCGACTGGAAGTAGCAGTTGTACGCGCCCAGGTCCGCCTGGTCCTCGAACCGGAAGGCGAGGATGGTGTTGTCGTCGGACAGCGCGACGCTGGCCTCGATGGTCAGCGCGCGGCCATGCCAGTCGCTCAGGAATACCTCGGAGCGCGAGCCGACCCACTTGACCGGGCGCCCCAGCTTGCGCGCGGCCAGCATGACGAGCGCGTGCTCGGGGTAGGGACCACCGCGCAGTCCGAACGAGCCGCCCACGTCCTGCGCGACCACTTCGATGCGGCTGGCATCGAAGCCGGTGACCGCGGACAGCGACGAGCGCATGCCGATGATGCCCTGGGTGGGGGTATAGATCGTGAAGTGTTCGCGCGCGGTGTCGTAGGTGGCCAGGCAGGCGCGCAGCTCCATCGGTGCGCCGATCAGGCGCTGGCTGTGCATGCGCAGCGTGGTGGTGCGGGCGGCCTTGGCAAAGGCGGCCTGGACGGCGGCGTTGTCGCCCGCTTCGAAGACAAGGCTGACGTTGCCCTGGCGGCCTTCGTGCAGTTGCGGGGCGCCCGGGGCGAGTGCCGCATCGAGCGAGGCGACCGCAGGCAGTTCGTCGTAGTCGATTGCCACCAGCTCGGCGGCATCCTGCGCGGCCAGGGCGCTGTCGGCGATGACCATGGCGATCGGCTGGCCGACGAAGCGCACGCGATCGGTGGCCAGAACGGGCAGCGGATGCTTGACCTGCGGCTTGCCGTCGGTGCCGACCAGCGGCGGGCCCGAAGGAATCTCGTGGAAACCGGCCTCGGCGACATCCCAGGCGGTCAGCACGGCGACCACGCCGGCGGCGGCGCTGGCCTGCTCGGTGTCGACCTTGACCAGACGGGCATGGGCACGGTCGGAACGCACGATGAAGGCGTGCAGCTGTCCCGGGAGATTCCAGTCGGCCGTGTATTTGCCGTGACCGGTGACCAGGCGGAGGTCTTCCTGGCGCGAGGGGACCAGCGCACCGGTCCGCGAATCGACGACGGCGCTCATGGGCGGTCTCCCGAGCCGGCTGCCGGCGAACCGCCGGCGATCTGCGCGGCGGCGGTCTGCACCGCAGCGACGATGTTCACGTATCCGGTGCAGCGGCACAGGTTGCCGGCCAGTCCTTCGCGGATCTGGTCGGCACTGGGCGAAGGGTGGCGCTTGAGCAGGTCGACGCTGGCCATGATCATGCCCGGCGTGCAGAAGCCGCATTGCAGCCCGTGGCAGGCCGAGAATGCCTGCTGCACCGGATGCAGCGGCCCACCCTTGGCGAGTCCCTCGATGGTGACGATGTCACAGCCGTCGGCTTGGGCGGCGAGCATCGTGCACGACTTGACGGCCTGGCCATCGACATGGACGGTGCAGCAGCCGCACTGGCTGGTGTCGCAGCCGATGTGGGTGCCGGTCAGTCCGAGCTGCTCGCGCAGCAGGTCGGCGAGCAGGGTGCGCTGTTCGCAATGCACCGTGCGGTGTTCGCCATTGACGACGAGATCGATTTTCATCGGATGTCCTTCGGGATCAGGCGGCTTGGCCGGTGATTTGAGCCACGGCACGCACGGTCATCAGCTGCGCAAGATGGGCGCGGTATTCGGCAGGGGCATGCTGGTCGGCGTTCAGGCCGTCAGCCGGCAGCGTCAGGTCGCGGACCGCGGCGCACGAGAAGTCCTTCGCCAGTGCCGCCTCGGCGGCGGCCCAGCGGAACACGCAGGGCCCGGCGCCGGTGACGGCGACCCGCACGGTGTCATCGAACCGGGCGACGAAGACGCCGGTCATCGCATAGCCAGAGGCGGCGTGTGCGAACTTCGCGTAGGCCGCCTGGCGGGGACGATCGAAGCGGATGGCGGTGATGATCTCGTCGGGCTCGAGCGCCGTGGTGAACATGCCCTGAAAGAAGTCGTCCGCCGCGATGCCGCGCCGGTCGGTGGCGATGTCGGCCCGACAGGCCAGCACGGCAGCCGGGTAGTCGGCCGCCGGGTCGTTGTTCGCGACCGCGCCACCCAGCGTACCGCGTGCCCGAACCTGCGGGTCGCCGATCATCCCGGCCACGGCGGCCAGCGCCGGAAGCGAGGCCAGTACGGTCGCATCGGTGGCGATTTCGCCATGACGGCTGGCCGCACCGACGACCAGACCCTGGCCATCGAGCCGGATGCCATGCAGTTCGGGCAGTCGCGCGATGTCGATCAGGCTGGACGGGGCCGCCAGGCGATGCTTCATGGAGGGCAGCAGCGTCATGCCGCCGGCCAGCACCTTGGCTTGCGGGTCGGCCTTCAGGCTCGCAACGGCCTGGGCCAATCCGGCTGCCCTCTCGTAGGTAAACGGATACATGGGGGGCGCCTCTTTCGGAAGTGCCGCCGACACGGAAAGTGCGGCGGCGAGGGGATTGCGACATTAACACCGACCGCGCGGTCGGGTGGGTGGCAGGCGTTTCACCTCTGGTGCGAGGCGCGCGATCGGTGAGCGGTGGGTGCAGGGGGCTGAGCGGTCTGAAGTCCGGACCGCGGCGGCCGTAATCAGCGTATGGCATCAACCGTTGTTCGCGTGTGTCGCTCGTTTCCCGGTTCGTCCCGTTGTGTGGCATGGCTGGGCTGGCTGGCCGGTGTTCTGCTTGCGCTGGCTGCACTCAGCGCGGCGGGCCTGGGTGGACTCGCCATGGCGCAGACGGTCGCAGCGCCGCCCGCGCGCGGGCCGGGTTCGATGCCCGTGGCGGCCGCCACGGTGCTCAGTTCGAGCGGCGAGACGCTGCTGCTGCGCGAAGGCGCACTGCTGTCGCCGGCCCGCCCGGGCACCACGCTGACGGGCGGCGACCGGGTCATGACACGAGCGCAGGGGCGCATCGAACTGCGGTTCTCGGATGGCGCCGTGGTTGCGCTGCAGCCGAACACCGAATTTCGCATCGATTCGTATCGCTTCGATGTGGTGGAACAGAAGAACTTCATGACGCTGGTGCGCGGCGCGCTGCGCACGGTGAGCGGGGCGATCGGCAAGCGCAACCGCGACGACTACCGGATGAGCACGCCGAGCGCGACCATCGGTATCCGTGGCACCGAGTACGAAGCCAATGAGACCGTCTGCCCGCCGCGCGGGTGCGACAACGGCGTGCGCCCGGGACTGCTGCTGCGGGTGATCCAGGGTCGGGTGGCGGTGTCCAACGAGGCCGGCAGTGTCGAAGTGCCCACTGGCGGCTCCGTTCAGGTGGCGGATCGCCGCACGCCGCCTGCGCCACCGCCGCGTGCGCTGCCCTTGAATGCGTTCACCAGCACGCTTCCCGCGGTTGGCTCCGGCGCAGCGACACTGTCCTCGGGGACACCGGCTGGCCAGGCGACGGCGGGCGGATCGGCCGCTGGCGGTTCTGCGGCCGGACCTGGCGCTGCCGGGCCGGCAGCCTCAGGCGCGCAGCCACCCGTCACATCGGTGCCGTCGTCCGGTGCCGTATCGGTCCCGCCGGCCTCGGCAGGACCGGCTCCACTCGCGCCAGCCGTCCCGGCACCGCCGGCGCCGGCAGAACCGGCTGCTCCGATCCAGCCGATCCAGCCGATCCTGCCGCTCGGACCGGTCCCGGCGCCCGGCGCGGCCGCTGCGCCCCTGGCCCCGATGGCGGGCCCGATCAGTCCCCGCCTGCCGCCCTACTGAGCGGGCGCGCACGCCCTTCGGCGCTTGCCCGCTTCTCTCCCGGCCATCAGCCGGGCACTTCGTTTCCGGCCGAACCGCGGTCAGCGCGCGCCGGCCCCTTCGAGGATCCGGATCATCTCGGCATAGCCGCGGGCTTTCGCCAGCGCGAGTGGCGTGCGGCCGTCGCGATCGGCCAGGCGCACGCTGGCACCTGCCTCGACGAGGGCACGCAGCGTGGCCACATGGCGGGGGCCGCCGCTGCCCAGCACGATCGATTCGATCAGCGCGGTCCAGTGCAGGTTGTTGACATGGTCGAGCGGCGCTCCGGCCGCGATCAGCTGGCGGACGACGCCGTCGTGACCGAGGTGGGCCGCCGCGATCAGTGCGGTGCCGTCGTAGCGGCTGGTCGTCACCTTCGCGCTCGCCCCTTGCGCAAGCAGCGTGGCCAGTGACACTTCGTCGTCAGCGACGGCGGCGATCGTGACCGCGTCGTAGCGGTCGCTGTCCAGGGCCGCGAGATCGGCTCCGGCACGCGCCAGCGCAACGATCGCCTCGCGCTGGCGGGCGAAGGTCGCCACATGCAGCGGCGTGCGTCCATGGCCGTCGCGCGCGTTCACGTCAGCCCGGGTGGCAGCCAGCCGGGCGATCGTCGCCAGATCGCCGCGGTGAGCCGCCTGGTGCAGGCCGGCATAGCGGGCCGCCTCGTCGACGGTCGGTGCCACTTGGGCCCGGGGCTGCGAACCCGGCACAGCCAGACAGGCGAGCAGCGCGAGCAGGAGGGGCAGGGCGGCAATCGCGGCCTGACAATGTCGTTGGGGCTGCATGGCGGATCCGGGGCGAGGGGTTTAGCAGGCCCGATTCGGCGAAGGTCCGTCGATCCGAGATGGAGGCGCCGGTGCGGGCATGCGCGCCCCGCGATTATGGCCTTTGGCCGCGCCAGTACACTCGGGCCATGTTGAGCCATGCCTTCACCCTGTGGGGATCCGCCGTCACCTGGCTGGAAATCGTCGCCTTCGTGCTGGCCTTCGGATGCGTCGCGTTCAATGTCGTCGAAAGCCATTGGGGCTGGCCGCTGGCGATCGTCAGCAGCGCGCTCTATGGCTGGCTGTTCTATGTCAATCGCATCTACGGGGATGCCTCGCTGCAGGTGTTCTTCGCAGCGACTGCGGCATGGGGCTGGTGGCAATGGCTGTTCGGCCGTCGCGCCGGCGATCCGGCCGGGGCGCGTCTGCAGGTCGCCCGACTGCGTCCGGCAACGGTCGGCGCGGCGGCGCTGGTGTGGCTGACCGCCTGGCTCGTGCTGGGCGCGCTGCTCGATCGCTTCACCGACACCGATGTTCCCTACCTCGACGCGTTTCCGACCGCCGGCAGCGTGATCGGGCAACTGCTGCTGGCACGCAAGTACCTCGAGAACTGGTGGGTCTGGCTGGTCGTGAACGTGGCCAGCATTGCGCTGTTCAGTTGGAAGGCCTTGTGGCTGACGGCCGTTCTTTACGCGGTGTTCCTGGTGCTGTCGGCCATCGGGCTGCGGCGCTGGCAGAAGACCCTGCAGGTGCGCCCGTGATGGACCCCAAAGACCAGGCTGGCGGTCCGCGGCGCAAGGCGGACGGCACGCCCTGGCGCATTGCGGTGATCGGCGCCGAATGCACGGGCAAGAGCAGCCTGTGCGAGGCGCTGGCCGGACGTCTGCCGGCGGTCTGGGTGCCCGAAGCGCTGCGTGAATTCTGCGACCGGCAGGGACGCACGCCGCGCCCGGACGAACAGGCCGGGCTGGTGGCCGAGCAGATCGCTCGGGAGGCGGCGGCGCTGCAGACCGCCCGCAGTCGTGCCTGCGCCTGGCTGGTGATCGACTCGAGCCCGCTGGCCACCGCGCTCTACAGCCTGGAACTGTTCGCCGACACCAGCCTGCTGCCGGCAGCGATCGCGCACCAGCGCCACTACGACCTGACGCTGCTGGCCGGCATCGATGTGCCGTGGAGCGCCGACGGCATCCAGCGCGACGGGCCCGATGCGCGGGCCTCGTTTCATGCCCGCCTGACCGGCGTGCTCGGGCAAGCCGGACTCGCGCACACCGAGCTTCGCGGCCCCTTGCCGCAGCGCCTGGATCGCGCGTTGCGGGCGGCGCAGGCCGTGGCGCAGGAGCGCCCGCCCTCGGTATAATCGCGGTTCACGCTAGGGGTCCCGTACAAATCTGCGGCCTTCATCGGCCACAGTCCGGCAGTCCGGACGGGTGAGAAAAACCCTTGGAACCTGATCGAGTTAATACTTGCGCAGGGAAGCGTTGAAGCATCAGACGCGCAGTCCAGGGCACTTCTCTGTCCCGGTTTGCGCGAGCTTCACCCGCCGACCTGCCATCGTTTCGTCCAGAAGGAACCGATGGCCTCAAATCTGCTTGTCTCCGCCCGTGCCGGCCGCCGCCGGCATTCCCGTCGCGCACACGGCCAGCCCGCTCGTCTGTCAACGCTGACCCGCGCCTGTCTGCTCGCGCTCGGCACCCTCGGTGGCGCCGCACAGGCGCAGACCGCCACGGTGCTGCCCGAGGTGCGCGTGCAGGCGCGGGCCAATCCGCCGGCGACCGAATCGGCGACTGTCGGCGGGTTGTCCACGGCGCCGCTGGCCGAGACGCCGCAATCGATTTCGGTGATCCGCGCCGGCACGCTGCGCGACATCGGGGCGGGCGGGCTGTCCGGCGCCATCAAGGCCGAGCCTTCAGCCAGCGATTCGTACAACACGGTCGGCTACATCGAGTCGCTCCAGGTGCGCGGGTTCCTGCTGAACAACGCGCTGAACTACCGGCGAGACGGCCTTCCCGCGTCCAACCACGCGCCGATCGGCTTCGAGAACAAGGAGTCGATCGAGATCCTGCGCGGCGCCTCCGGCATCCAGAGCGGCACCAGTGCACCGGGCGGGCTGGTCAACTATTCGCTGAAGCGGCCGACCGTGGGGCCGTTGCGCGAACTGTTCTTCGGTCTGTCGGAACGCGGCACGACGCTGCTGCACGGGGACTTCGGCGGGCGGCTCGGCGTCGACGGGGCGATCGGCTACCGGATCAATCTGTCGGCCGAGGAGCGCCGTCTCGAAGTGCGCGATGCGCCCGGCAACCGGCGCTTTGCCAGCGGATTCTTCGACCTGCGTCTGCCGGACCGCTCGCTGCTCGAATTCGAGTTCGAACATCACCGCGTTTCGCAGATGAGCGTGCCGGGTTACGGACTGCTCGACCGCAATGGCGATGGGGTGGCCGACACGCTGCCCTCGCCGCTCGATCCGCGCCGCAACCTCGGCGCGCAACCGTGGGCGCAGCCCTTCGAGAGCCGCGCGTCGGCCGCCTCGCTGGCCTGGCGCAAGACCTTCGCGCAGAACTGGAACCTGGCGGTCCGCTACGGCTGGCAGGAGATCCGCACCAACGACCGGCTGGCGTTTCCGGACGGTTGCAGCACGGGCCCGAACTATGTCTATCCGGGTCTGTGCGGAAACGGCGATGTCGATGTGTACGACTACCGCAGCGACAACGAGAAGCGGGTCAATCAGAACGCCGAGATCACGCTGCGCGGCCGCTTCCAGACCGGCGCACTGAAGCATGAGCTGAGCCTCGGGTTCCTGGAGGCGCGCTACCGCGAACGCTACGACCCGCGGCAGGCCTACAACTTCGTCGGGACCACCAACATCTACTCGCCGGTGGTGCTGCCCGGTGACGGCACGCCGTCGGACCTGAACACCCTTCAGGACAGCCGCTCGCGCGACTTCTGGATCGGCGATGTGGTGCGTCTGCCCGGTGGCTGGTCGGTGTGGGGTGGCGCGCGCCATTCGCAGCTCGAACGCTCGAGCATGCGCACCGACGGCAGCCGGGCGGTGTCGTACGACCAGGCGCTGACCACCGCCTGGGGCGCGCTCGGCTGGCAGCCGTGGACCGGCGGCATGGCCTACGTGTCGGCCGGCAGCGGCATCGAGTCGGAGGCGGTGCCGAACCGGGCCAGCGTGTTTACCAACCCGGGGGCGGTGCTGCCGGCGCTGCGCAGCCGTCAGGCCGAGGCCGGCTTCAAGCAGGTGCTGCCCAATGCCGGATTGTTCAGCGCAGCGCTGTTCGAGATCCGCAAGCCGTTTTCGGACGACATCGCGCAGCCCGGTGGCCTGGTGACCCGTGTGCCCGATGCGCGCGAGGCGCGGCACCGCGGGTTGGAACTGGCCTGGTCGGGCCGTCCGATTCCGTCGCTGTGGCTGCAGGCGCAGGCGACGTTCATCGACGCCAAGGTGGTCAAGGCGGTCGACCCCGAACAGGTGGGCAAGAAGACGACCAACGTCGCGCCCTTCAGCGCGAGCATCTTCGGCGCCTGGCAGGTGCCCGGCATCGACGGGCTGCAGTGGTTGAACCGCGTGACGCTGTCGGGTCGCAAGCCGGTGAACCGCGACAACAGCGTGGCGGAGACCACCGCGAGCAGCGCGAGGCGGCCATCGAGCGCGCCGGCTGGAACACCTTCGGGCTGCGCAGCGACGACGTCACCATCGACCTGCTCACCGACTCGGGCACCTCGGCCATGAGCGACCGGCAGTG
>DAONCJ010000054.1:0-12300 GCA_035401985.1 Burkholderiaceae bacterium
CGCGCGTTGTATGTGAACCCCGGCTTCACCCTGCGCTTCGATGGCTGGACCGCGCAGGAAAGCGAACCGCTGCTGCGCTACCTGTATCAGTTCGCGGCGCGCCCGGAGTTCAGCTGCCGCTGGCAGTGGCAGGAAGGCTCGCTGGCCTTCTGGGACAACCGCGCGACCTGGCACTACGCGTTGAACGACTACCACGGCCATCGACGACTGATGCACCGCATCACCGTCCAGGGATCGCCGATCCCTGCGATGGCCGCCTGACCTTCCGGAGAACGCCCATGAAACGCCTTGTCACTGCCCTGCTGCTCACCCTCGGTCTGGCGTTCACCGCCGCGCCGCCCGCTCTCGCCCAGGAGTGGCCGGCAAAGCCGGTGAAAGTGATCATCCCGTATCCGCCGGGCGGCCAGACCGACATCGTTGCCCGATGGCTGGGCGAGAAGCTGACCGGTGTGTTCGGCCAGCCCTTCGTCATGGAGAATCGTCCGGGCGCGCAGGCGATCGTCGGCCTGACGGCGGCCAAGCAGGCACCGGCCGACGGCTACACGATCGTGTTCGTCAACACCTCGAACATCATCATCAACAAGTTCGCCTACGCGAAGCTGCCCTACGACGGGCTCACCGACTTCGAGACCGTCGCGCAGCTCGGCCTGGCGCCGCTGGGCATGGTCGTGCCCACCAGCATGGGCATTCGCAGCGTCGACGAGTTCGTGCAGTACGTGAAGCGCAATCCCGGCAAGACCACCTTCGCCTCCTTCGGCACCGGTAGCAGCTCGCACCTGTACGGCGAGATGCTCAAGGGGCTGGCCAAGCTGGACATGGTGCATGTGCCCTACAAGGGCGCCGGCCCGGCTTCGCAGGACATCGCCAGCGGCCAGGCCACCATGGGCATCCAGGACTTCGCGGCCACCGCGCCCTTCATCCAGTCGGGCAAGCTGGTGCCGCTGGCGGTGACCGGTCCGAAGCGCTGGCCGCTGCACCCTGACGTCAAGACCTTCAACGAGCTCGGCTATCCGATGGACATCGCCGGCTGGGTCGGCGTCATGGCCCCGAAGGGCACGCCCCGGCCCATCGTCGAGCGCCTGAACCGCGAGATCAACAAGCTGGTTCATTCACCCGAAGGCGCGGCCAAGATCCTGCAGCTCGGGCTGCTCGCGACCGGCATCTCGACCGCGGAGTTCACGGCCGAGCTGCGCCGCGATTTCCCGCGCTGGGGCGAAGTCTTCAAGCTGACGGGCATCGTGCCGGAGTGATCGGCTGAACAGACGACTGCGGACCGGTCAGCCGGCCCGCGCCCTCGCGAACGCATGATTCAGCGCCAGCGCGGCGCTGAACAGCAGAACCGCGCAGCCCTGGTGCGCCGCCGCCAGCGGCAGCGACACGCCGGTCAGCAGCGTGGCGATCCCCAGGCTTACCTGCGCGAGCAGCGCAATCGTCAGCACCACCAGCCCCCTTCGCACCGGG
This sequence comes from Burkholderiaceae bacterium, assembly GCA_035401985.1. Taxonomy (GTDB): domain Bacteria; phylum Pseudomonadota; class Gammaproteobacteria; order Burkholderiales; family Burkholderiaceae_E; genus Quisquiliibacterium. The sequence continues at coordinate 1,462 of DAONCJ010000054.1, forward strand.
CGATCCAGTGCGACGGCGCGCGCCCGCCACCACAGCATCGCGGTCAGGAAGGCCAGGGCCCAGGCGCCCAGCCGATGGTCGAACTGCACCGTCGCCATGTTGTAGAAGAAGTTCATCCACCACGGATCGATCATCAGGATCTCCGGCGGAATCCAGTGCCCGTTCATCAGCGGAAACGTGTTGTAGGCGAAGCCTGCCCGCAGTCCCGCCACCAGGCCGCCGGTGACGACCATGTACGCGGCAACCGCTGTGGTCCACCACGCGAGGCGACGGGTCGGCGCAAGCGCCGGGTCGAGGCCACTGTCATGGCGTCGCGCGGGATGGATCAGATCGAGCGCCTGCCAGAGCATCGCGGCAAGAATCAGAAAGGCGATCGACAGGTGCGCCGTCAGCCGAAAGTGCGAGACGCGCGGATCGTCGACCAGTCCGGACCTGACCATGTACCAGCCCATGGCGCCCTGCAGCCCGCCGAGCACGAAGATGCCGCCCAGCCGCAGAGCCAGCCGGGCGTCGAGCCGCCGGCGCGCGGCGAACCAAAGCAGCGGCAGCAGGAAGACCACGCCGATCATCCGGCCCAGAAGGCGATGAAAGTACTCCCACCAGAAGATGCCCTTGAACTCGGCCACGGTCATCGCATGATTGACCTGCTTGAATTCCGGGGTGAGCTGGTACTTGGCGAAGGTCTCGGCCCACTGCGCCTCATTGAGCGGCGGAATGGTTCCGACGAGGGGCTTCCATTCGACGATCGAAAGCCCCGAATGGGTCAGCCGCGTCACACCGCCGACCACGACCATCGCGAACACCAGCGCGCAGCAGACCAGCAGCCAGACGGCGATCGGCCGGTGCGCGCGCGGCGTCGCGGCGTGCGCATATCCAGACGGCTGCCAGGCGATGTCCATGGTGTCTCCCTTCATTTGCGGCATAGGCCGGATGCCTGCCCCTTTGGCGCATCCGCAGCCCTGAGGTTAATGGCGCGCCGCCCGGTCAACGTTGATCCGCATCAAGATTCCGGCGAGCCCGAGTGGTCGCTGGAACCTTGACCTGAATCAAGCCGCGCGCCGGCGCGCCGGCCGACAATGCCGGCATGCCCTTCGCCCGGACCTGCCAGTTTTCACTCGCCTGCGGCCTGCCGCCGAGGCGCCGATGATCCGCCTCGCGGTGCTGATCGCGCTTGTGCTCACGATCTGCATCACCGGATCGAGCGCCTTCATCCGGCACACGCAGGCCGGTGTGGGATGCCCTGCGCGAGACGCCTGCCGCGTGTCGACCGCGGCCCCCGCGAACACGGCGGTCACGAGCCGGGATGGCCCGGGCCAGGAAACCGCCAGCCGGGATGCCCCCGGCCAGGCAATTGCCAGCCAGGCGGCCGAACCGTCAGCGGACGTCCGGACCGCGCGCCTGATGCACCGCGTTTCCGCGATGGCGGTCGGTCTGCTGGCCGGCATCATCGCCCTGGTGGGCTGGTCGAGCCTGCGCGGCTCGGAGCGTGCGGCGGCGGCCTTCGCCCTCCTCGTGACCGGCGCTCTGGCGTGGCTCGGACGCTACACGCCCCACGATCTGCCGCTGGTGACGCTGGGCAACGTGCTGGGTGGCTTTGCGTTGGCGGCCGGCTTTGCCTGGATCGCCGCGCCGGCACCACCGCCGGGCACGGCGCGCCGGCCTCTGGGCCTGCTCGCCGTGGCCCTGCTGCTGGTCTTCGTCCAGGCCGGCCTGGGCGTGATGATCAGCGTCCGGCACGCAGTGGACGCCTGCGCCGCACTCGTCTGCCTGCCCGCCGAGGCGATCGACTGGCGCCTGTTCAACCCGCTGGTCGCCGGCCTGCCGGAGTCGGTCGGGGGCGCACAGGCGCTGCATCTGGCCCACCGCCTGTCCGCGCTGGGACTGCTGGCCGTCTGCCTGGCCGTGACGCTGCGCACCCGGGGCGCCGCCCGTCTGGCCGTGGTCGGCCTGCTGCTGCTGCAAGGGCTGCTGGGCTTCGCAACAGCGACGGGACAGCAGCCCCTGCTGGCTGCGACAGCCCACAACATGACGGCGGCCGCACTGGTGGCGCTGATCACCGTGATGGCGGCGCAGGCGGTCAAGCCGGCCCCGCGTGACGTCCGCACCGGCGGCGCCTGAGCATCCCGCAACAACGGGGAAAACCCCGCCATTTCCGACGATCGGGCGATCGGGTTCGGGATCATCCTCCCGGACCACTTGTCCTTTTTTTGAACCTTTCGTCGGGAACCTTGGATATGTTCGTGATCAAGACGCGTCAGCGGCTTCAGCAGGATCAATCGGCCCTGCTGGGCCGCATCGACCAGCATCTCCAGCAGGCCTTGCAGGCCGCGGTTTCCGGCGACTTCACGCGACGTGCCGACCCGGCCGCGCTGCCGCCCGAGTTCGGCGAAACCGCACGTGCGCTGAACCGGCTGCTCGCCGATCTTCATGGTCTGAGCACGCAGGTGGTCGACCTGGCGCGCGCCCATGGACGGGGCGATATCGACGCCGCGCTGGAACCGCGTGAACGGAGTGGCGACTTCGGACGGATGGCCGGTGCGGTCAATCAGCTCGCGGCAAGCCAGGGCGAGCTGACTCGCACGGTGTCGCAGGGCCTTGCGCAGCTGGCCGAGGGCGCGCTCGACGCGCAGCCACCGGCATGGCCCGAGGGACAAAGGCCGCTGGGCGAGGCCTTCGAGACGGTTCGCGCCCGGCTCAAGGGTGTGATCGGCGAATTCGACAGGATGGCGCAGGCGCACGCCGCGGGTGAGATCGAGGCAGGCGCCGAGGCGGCGCGCCTGCCGGGGGCGTTCGCCTCGCTGGGCAGCAGCGTCAACGCGATGGTTCGCGGCCACCTTGCGGCCCAGCAGCAGGCGATGGCCGTCGTGACCGCCATGAGCGCCGGCGACCACGATGTGCCGATGGCCGCTCTGCCCGGCCGCCACGCCTTCGTCAGCAACAGCCTGGACACGCTGCGGGCGCAGTTGCGCGCAAAGGCCGATGTCGCGGTCGAGAACGCCCGCATCCGCCTTGCGCTGGACGACGTGCCCAGCGCGGTGATGATCGCCGACAACGACGGATTCATCCGCTACGCGAACAAGGCGGTCGTCTCGCTGCTGCGGCGCATCGAGACAGACCTGCGCGGTGTCGTGGCGAGCTTCGACGTGAACCGGATCGTCGGCTCGAACTTCGATGCGTTCCACCGCAATCCGCACCACCAGCGCAGCATCCTCGAAACACTGAAGCAGCCGCATCGCGCAAACGTGATGTTCGGCCCGCACAGCATCCGCCTGATCGCCACGCCGATCGTCGACGCCCAGGGCACGCGCAGTGGCTCCGTGCTCGAATGGGTCGATCGCACCGCCGAAGTGCACGCCGAGAAGGAGATCACTGAACTTGTCGAGGCGGCAGCCAGTGGCGACTTCACCCGGCGCGCGGATGCGCAGCGCAGCGAGGGCTTCTATCGCGTGCTGGGCGAACACATGAACCGGCTTTTCGGCACCACGGAGCAGACGATGGCCGAGGTCTGCAAGGCCCTGAACCGCATCGCCCAGGGCGACCTCAGCGCCGAACTGACGGGCCATTTCGAAGGCGTGTTCGCGCAGCTCCAGGGTGACGTCAACACCATGATCAGGCAGCTCGGGACGACGATCGCCGACGTCAATTCGGCGGCGGACGCGCTGACGTCGGCCGCGGGCCAGGTGTCGAGCACTTCGCAGTCGCTGTCCCAGTCGGCCTCCGAGCAGGCGGCCAGCGTCGAGGAGACCACCGCATCGCTGCAGCAGATGGCGGCCTCGGTCAAGCAGAACTCCGAGAATGCCAATGTGACGGACGGCATGGCGGCCAAGGCGGCCAAGGAGGCGCTGGCCGGCGGAGAAGCGGTGACCCGGACAGTGGAGGCGATGAAGTCGATCGCCACCCGGATCTCGATCATCGACGACATCGCCTACCAGACGAATCTGCTGGCCCTGAACGCGGCGATCGAGGCGGCCCGTGCAGGCGATCACGGCAAGGGATTCGCGGTGGTCGCGGCCGAAGTCCGCAAGCTGGCCGAGCGCAGCCAGATCGCGGCCCAGGAAATCGGCCAGCTCGCCAGTTCCAGCGTGCAGATGGCCGAGCAGGCTGGCCAGGTGCTCTCGCAGATGGTGCCGACGATCAACAAGACCAGCGAGCTGGTGCAGGAGATCTCGGCGGCATCGGGCGAGCAGGCGGCGGGCGTCAATCAGATCAACCGCGCGATGACCCACCTGAACTCCGCCACCCAGCAGAACGCCTCGGCCTCCGAGGAGCTGTCGGCAACGGCCGAGGAGATGACCGGTCAGGCCGCGCAGCTGCAGGAGATGATGGCCTTCTTCAGCCTCGGGCGTCAGGTTCAGCGCTCGCGCGGCCAGGTCAGCCATCCGATGGCCCCGACACCCCGCCCGGCCGCTGGCGACAGCCCGCTGGCCCGATCGGTCGGGCGCACGCCACATCCCGAGCCTGCGCCCCGATCGCGGGCGCGGGATGGCGGTGGCATCGACGAATCGCGCTTCGGCCGGTTCTGAGGATCTGCCTGCGGGAAGCCGACGCGGCGTCCGGGGCGGCTTCGGGCCTGGACGCCAAATCCCTTACACTGGGGCATGTCCGCCACTGAAGATTGGTCCTTCCCAGAGGACTTGCAGCCCAAGCAGGCTGAGCAGCGCTTCGAGCTCGAAAGAGTGTTCGACGCGATGGTGGCCATTCGCGCGGAAGTTCCCGAAGACGCCTTCACCGCCCAGACGCTGGGCACCGAGCGCGGCGGCAACGGGATCGTGATTCGCGACGAAGGCATCGTCCTCACCATCGGCTATCTGATCACCGAAGCCCAGACCATCTGGCTGACCAGCAACCGGGGCGTCGTGGTGCCCGGTTATCCGCTGGCCTACGACCAGGCCACGGGCTTCGGTCTGATCCGTGCTCTGGGCCCGCTCGGCGCGCCGCCATTGCCGCGGGGCAGCGCGGCGTCCGTTCGACGCGGCGACAAGCTGCTGATGGTCGGTCACGGCGGACGACGGCATTCGCTTCAGGCCAAGCTGTCCGACAAGCGCGAGTTCGCCGGCTACTGGGAATACCTGCTCGAGGAAGCGCTCTTCACGTCGCCGGCTCACCCCGAATGGAGCGGCGCCGCGGTCGTCGATGCCGAAGGCCAGCTGATCGGCGTCGGCTCGCTGCTGGTTCAGGAAGCGCTCGAAGGGCAGACGGTCCAGGGAAACATGTCGGTGCCCATCGACCTGCTCGAACCCATCCTCGAAGACCTGCTCACCACCGGGCGGTCGGGCTTCCTGCCGCGGCCCTGGCTGGGCATGTATGCCGGCGAGGCCGAGGATCAGCTGATGGTGGGCGGGGTGGCCGCCGGCGGGCCGGCCGAGAAGGCCGGCGTGCGCCAGGGCGACCTGATCATCGATGTCGCGGGCAAGCGGGTGGCCACGCTGGCAGCCTTCCTGCGCGCCGTCTGGAAGCTCGGCCCGGCCGGCACCCGCATTCCGTTGACCCTCGCCCGCGACGGCGACGTGCAGCGGCGGGAATTGCTGTCCATCGACCGCAACGACCTGCTCAAGCGGCCGTCGCTGCACTGACGGACATCGGCGCACGGGCGCTGCCGTTTCAGGGCGCCGTGCTGCGATCCAGGAATCCGATGATCCGCGCGGCCAGTTCGCGCTGGAACTGCGCACGGTCGAAGCCTGCGGGATCGGTGCCGGCCTGTCCCAGCATCGCGCGCCGTTCGGCAGGGACCGAAGTCATGAACGAAAAGTGTCCGGCGCGCGGCTCGATCTCGATCGAGGAACGGGATGCCAGGGCGGCCCAGGGCAGGCCATGGAAGCGCGGCGCGAGCACCTCGTCGTGGGTCGCGGTGACCACCATCAGCGCCGACGGCAAGGCGCCCAGCGAGTCGGGTTGCAGCGGCACGGTCAGCGGCGCCAGCAGCACGGCCGCGCGCACGCGCGGGTCGGCCGACGATGCCGGCATCGCCGCATCGGGCGCCAGCCGGTAGCGCGGCCCGGCCTGGGCGGCGGACACCGACCAGTTTGGATCGGCCATCCCGCACATCTCATCCCCATCGGCATGGGCGGCGCAGTGGTCGGTCACACGCCGGACGTCGCCAGTGGCGCCCGCCACCACCGCCGCCGTGTAGCCGCCGGCCGAATGCCCGATCAGCGATACCCGCTTCGGATCGAGTCGCAGATCGCCCAGCAGGCCACCGGCAGCCGCGCCAGCGGATCCCTCGCGGTCCAGGAAGGCCTGCAGCAGCGCCAGCAGCTGCGCCGGGCGCTCGCTGAAATAGCGCTTGTCCGTGACCAGCGATCGATCGCGGAAGTTGTCCCCCGGGTGTTCCAGCACCACCACGACATAGCCGGCGCGGGCCAGGGCGGCAACCAGGTCCGCGTGGTTGAACAAGTTGCCGCCCGTGCCATGCGAGACGAACACCACCGGCCAGCCTGCCTCGGGCGCCTGCGCAGCCGGTGCGCCGGCCGCGACCGTCATCCGGAAAGGCCCGAAGTCGCGCGCCACGGCCTCGGCGCGCGTCGGATAGGTCAGCGCGACCGGCATGCTCACCTGGCGGTACGCGATCGCTCCCATGCGCATGCCGGCGTTGTACGGCTGCGTGTCCGCGGCGTGCGCGGCGGGCAGCGCGCAGCTCAGCAGCAGGGCGGATGCGATCCGCTTCATCCATCGGCGCGCGGTTGTCACGGTCTTGTCGTTCATCGGGGTTCTCCTTGAAAGTGACCCGATGGTGCGGCCTGCGCCCTGACGGAACGCGGCCTTGCGACGAGCGACGTCTGAGGGTCGCGAGCCGCAGCTCCGCTGGCGCGAAGTGATCCGGATGTGGACTTCCGGTCGGCATCCGCGGCCCACGGCACGGCCCTGCCCGTCGTCAGCCCTGCTTCACGTAGGTGAACATCGCGGTGTGATCGGCCCCCTTGGGCAACGCGGCCTCGGCCTGCTGCCACAGCCGCGCACAGGTTTCCATCAGCGCCCGTTCACTGTCGAGCGACTGCATCAGCGCGTGGGCCGTGTCGAGGTCCTTGCGCATCAGTGCCGCGGCGAACCCGGAGTTGAACTGGCCCGACAGCATGAACTGCTCGACCTTCACGTCGGTGGTGTTGTTGCGGCCCGTGGAGACGTTGAAGACCCGGTTGGCCACCGACGGATCGATGCCGAACTTCTCGGCCGCGACCAGGGCTTCGCAGGCAGCCACCAGCCCGGCAGCCGACACGTAGTTGTTCAATGCCTTCACCGCATGGCCCGCGCCTGGCGGACCGACCGGCACGATGTTCCGGCCCATCGGCTGCAGCAGGGGCAGCGCGCGTTCGACGTCCGCAGGGGCGCCGCCGACCATGATGGCCAGCGAGCCATCGACGGCGCGCCGCACGCCGCCCGAGACCGGTGCGTCAACGAGCGCGATGCCCATGCCCGCCAGCTTCGCCTGGTTGGCGCGGGTCGCGTTCGGATTGGACGAGCCCATGTCGATCAGCAGAGTGCCCGCCGGCAGGCTCGCGGCGAATCCGCTGCGCCAGAGCAGATCGTCGACGATCGGGCTGTCCGGCAGCATCAGGATGATCGCCGCGCAGTCGCGGGCGAGCTGCGCCGCATCGGCTGCGACGCTTACGCCCGGAACCGCTGCCAGAGGCGACAGCGCCTCGGGGCGCCGGTCGTGGATCAGGACCGGGTGTCCGGCGCCGGCCAGCCGCTCGACCATGGGCCGGCCCATCTGGCCGATCCCGATGAACCCGATCGGCCCGGCCATCAGAGTCCCTTTTCGGCGAAGACTTCGCGGGCCACCCGGAAGCTGTCGATGGCCGCCGGCACGCCGCAATAGATGGCGGCCTGCAGGAACACTTCGGAGATTTCAGCCTTGGTCAGGCCGTTGTTGATCGCACCCAGCACATGCAGCTTGATCTCGTGCGGGCGATTCAGCGCCGTCAGCATCGACAGGTTGATGATGCTGCGGGTCTTGCGGTCCAGCCCCGGACGATTCCAGATTTCGCCCCAGCAGTATTCGGTGACCAGCTCCTGCATCGGACGGTTGAAATCGTCGGCGCTGGCGATCGACTTGTCGACGTATTCGGCGCCGAGCACTTCGCGACGCACCTTCAGTCCCTTGTCGAACAGTTCCTTGTTCATCGTTGGCACTCCTTGGTTGGGCGGACAGGACAGGGCCGGCGGCGGTGCACCGGCGGAAAGGAAATCTCAGTCGGCGTAGACACCGGCACGCCTGATGACCGGTGCCCACTTGTCGAGGTCGGCGCGCAGGAAGGCCCGCAGGCTGTCGGGCGTGGCAAGCCATTGAATCGGATCATCGGGCGCCTCGAGGTGCGGTGGACGGCAGGACGGAGGTTGTGGCATCGAGCAGTTCGAGCGCAGCGGCACGCGCGCGGCGCACATGGACACGGGCGGCCTGTTCGGCGCCCTCTTCGTCGCCGGCGTCGATCGCCTCGACGATGGCGATCAGCTCGGCGATGCTGTGAGGCAGGCGGTTCGGCTGCGAAAAAGAGGTGCGCCGCAGCAGACTGATGCGCGCCAGCAGCTGATGCATCAGCCGGGCCAGCGTGTGATTGCCGCAGCCCCGGAACAAGGCGTCGTAGAACACCGCCTTGGTCGCCAGCAGTTCGGCACGCGGGCGGCGCCCGGCGGCGATGCGCTGCAGCGTCCTGAGCGCATCCCGCATCTGCGCGATGGCTGCGGGATCGCGCCGCGCGGCCAGCAGTCGCGCCGCCATGCCTTCGAGGGCCTCGCGCACGGTGAAGATCTCGGCTGCCTGGTCGCGGGTGATCAGTGCAACCATGGGACCGCGATGGGCGACCATCTGGACCAGTCCCTCGGACGCCAGCCCGCGCAGCGCCTCGCGCAGCGACGGCCGGCTGATGCCCAGGGCCTCGCAGAGTTCGCGTTCGACGAGTCGCTCGCCGGGCGCAAGGCGCCCTTCGACGATGGCCTCGCGAAGATGGCCCTCGGCGTTCTCGCGGACAGTGGGCCGGTCGACGGCCTGCATGCGTTCGATCATCACCGAGAAACTTTGCGGATTGTCTGACATTCTGTCAATCAGACAATGGCATTGGCCCCTGCCTCGCATGGGCTTTCGAACCGGCCCGTGGCGCAGCCGCTAATCTGCGCCCGGTTCCTTTCAACATGTTTTCCGGGCGACACCCGATGCGCGCAAGGCGGGCACTGGCTCCACTGCTGACGATCGTGCTGCTGACGCTGCTGCAATGCCTGCAGCCGCTGCTGCACGCCCATCCGCTGGTCGTTGATGCGGACCAGGGCACCGCAACCGTGGCGGGCCAGGGCCAGGTTCACCTCCCGGACGCCGCCGCCTTCGAGGTCACCCACCGGTGTCCCGGCCCGTTGACCGCCACCGTCGTCGCGCAGGACGACCTGCGCCGCACCTGCGCCAGCGTGCAGGCCCGGCCGGTGCTCGTGCCCGAGCGCCGGCTGCCTGGCACCGGCGACACCCACGATCCCCCGCCGGCCTCGCAGTCGCGCCCGATACCCGACAGCCCTTTCCGGATCATCAGGCCGCCTCGCGGCCCGCCCGCGCTCTCCTGAGTTCTGCACACGACCCGCCGGCAGCCCAGCGCCGCCGGACTGCCTGTGCCCGCCTGCAATGGCGGCACGGGAGTGACACGAACGGAGAGCCATCTTGAATTCCACGACCCATTGCCCGCTGTGTGCGGGTCAACGGTGCCTGCCCACGTCCGAGCGCGACCGCGACGGGCATCCACTGATCAACCACCTCTGCCAAGACTGCGGGCTCGTCTTCGTCGACCCGCCGCCGTCGCGCGCCGAACTCGACGCCTGGTATGCAGACCACTATCGGCAGGACTACAAGGGCGTCCTCGAACCGCGCCCGCACCATGTGCTGCGCGCGGGACGCGCAGCGCTCGCACGACTCACACGGATCCGCCCGCTGCTGGCGGGCAGGCCCCGCGCGCTCGACGTGGGCTGCGGGGGCGGCGAGATGCTTTATCTGCTTACCCACCTTGGCGGTGCGCGTGCCGAAGGACTGGAGCCCAACCGGGGATATGCCCGCCATGCGCGAGAACGCCTCGAGCTGCCGGTGCATGAGGGTTTCATCGAACGGAGCGCGCGGATCGGCGGCGACTACGACCTGATCACCATCCACCATGTGCTCGAACACCTGGCCGATCCGCGCGCCGCGATGCGGATTCTCCATGGCTGGCTGCGTCCCGGCGGGCATCTGGTGGTCGAAGTTCCGAACGTCGAGTCGACCTGCCAGGCGCCGGCGCACACGTTCCACCGTGCCCACCTGTTCACCTTTGGACTGCCGACGCTGGAGCGGCTGGGTCTTGAAGCGGGCCTCGCGCCGGTGGCGGCGCAGGCGTCGCCCGATGGTGGAAACATCGAGGTCATCTTCGTGCGCGACGACCACCTGCGGCTCTCCGAAAGCCTGATCCGCGCCCACACCGATGGCTATGCGCAGCGCGTGGCCCGGGTGCTGCAGGGCCACACCACGCTGCGCCATTACCTTTCGGGGCGGCCGGCGGGCCGGCTCGCCGCACGCCTATCACGGCAGATCGGCGAGCGGATCGCCCTCCTTCATCCGCCCAGCCCGCGCGCCATCCTGGACGGGCTGGTGGCTCAGGCGCGCGCCCGCGGCCCGTTCATCGCAAGGCCGCACGGGGCCTGAGCGGAATCACCCGAGCGTGCGCGATGCCGAAAGCGTTCAGTCTGCCGCGGAGTCGGCGCCGCCGGCGATCACCCCGGCATCGAGCAGCGCGCCGATCTCGTCGTCGCGGTAGCCCGTTTCGCGCAGCAGGCTGCGGGTGTCGGCGCCCAATGCCGGCGGTCCGCGGCGCACGCCCAGACGCTCACCACCCAGCG
>DAONCJ010000055.1:0-12188 GCA_035401985.1 Burkholderiaceae bacterium
CCGTCGCGGCCACACCCGGTCATCGTCGACAAGGAGAAGGCCGGCGTGGCCAAGGACTTCAACGACCTCGGCATGCCGGCCTCCGAGCAGACGGTGGCCGAGCTGCTGAAGGCGCGCGGCTACCACACGGTGCACATCGGCAAGTGGCACCTGGGCAGCACGCCCGAGATGCGCCCGAACAATCAGGGCTTCAACGAATCGCTGTTCATGGAAAGCGGCCTTTACCTGCCGCAGACCGACCCGCGGGTGGTCAACTCGAAGCAGGAATTCGATCCGATCGATCGCTTCCTGTGGCCCAACATGCGCTTCGGGGTCAGCTACAACGCCGGGCACTGGTTCGAACCGGCCAGCTACCTGACCGACTACTTCACCGACGAGGCGGTCACGGTGATCCGGCGCAACCGTCATCGGCCGTTCTTCCTGTTCCTCGCGCACTGGGGCGTGCATACGCCGCTGCAGGCCAGCAAGGCCGACTATGACGCGCTGTCGGGCATCGCCGATCACCGTCAGCGTGTGTATGCGGCGATGGTGCGCTCGGTCGACCGCAGCGTCGGCCGGGTGCTGCAGGCGCTGCGCGACGAAGGTCTGGAAGAGAACACGCTGGTCGTGTTCACCAGCGACAACGGCGCGCCCCATTACATCGGCCTGCCGGATGTCAACAAGCCCTATCGGGGCTGGAAGCTGACCCAGTTCGAGGGTGGCGTGCGGGTGCCCTATGTCGCGAAGTGGCCCGGCCGGATCAGTGCCGGAACGCAGTATCGCGAGCCGGTGTCGAACATCGATCTGCTGCCGACCCTGGTCGCGGCGGCCGGTGGCACGCTGCCCACCGACCGACCGATCGACGGCGTGAACCTGCTGCCTTTTCTCGGCAGGGATCCGGCTGCCCAGCCGGCGCGCGCGCTGTTCTGGCGCGACGGCCCGTACCGGGCGGTGCAGGAGCGCGGCTGGAAACTGATCGTCTCCGAGCGTCCGCGCAAGGACTGGCTCTTCGACCTGAACACCGACCCCACCGAACGGACCAACCTGGCCGAGCGCCAGCCCGCCAGGCTCGCCGAGCTCAAGGCGCTGCTGAACGCCCACCATGCCGCAATGCCGCCGCCCTTGTGGCCATCCTTCATCGAAATGCCGGTGACGATCGACAAAACGCTCGATCAGAAACAGACTTCCCAGGACGAGTACACGTACTGGGTCAACTGACCCGTCATTTCCCTCAACCAACCGGCGCAGAGACCTCCATGGCCATCACCGTTCCGTTCGATCTGGGTTACGAGTTCCAAGTCAAGGCAAAGGCATCCGATGTGTTCGCCCTGCTGTCCGATGTGCCCGCATCGGCCAGCCACTTCCCGAAGCTCGCGAAGCTGGTCGACCTGGGCGACCACTGCTATCGCTGGGAGATGGAGAAGGTGGGCACCGCCAGCATGAACATCCAGACCGTCTATGCGTCGCGCTATGTGGCCGACAAGAAGAAGGGCACGATCGTCTGGACCCCGGTCGAGGGCGAAGGCAATGCGCTGGTCAGCGGCAGCTGGACCATCACCGACAAGAAGACCTCGACGCACATCGTGCTGGCGATCAAGGGTGAACTGCAGGTGCCGCTGCCGGCGATGATGAAGAAGATGGTCGCTCCGTTCGTGGTTTCCGAGAACGAGAAGCTGGTCGAGAAGTACATCGACAACCTGATCGCGAAGTTCGGTGGCGAGGTCTGAGCAGGACGGCGCGCCGCGCTCGCGGCCGGCATGAAGCTGGCATCGCGGCGAGCGCGGCTGACGGCCCTTGCGGCGGTGCTGGGCGGGGCCGCCATCGTGGCGCTCGCGGCCCTGTGGCCACTGGGTCCGCGCGTCAGCCGTCAGGGCGCGACTGCGACCGCTTCCCTGCCGCCGCCGCTGCCTCTCCCGCCGTTGCGGCCGACCCCGCACCGGGCGACGCCCATCCGTCCGCCCTGCAGGCAGCGCAGGACGCCCGCCGCGGATTCATCGCCGCGCCGACCGGCAAGGTGCTGGCGGCTGACGGCTCGACAGTGTGGGATCACGAGCGCTATGCCTTCCTGCGCGAGGCGCCACCCGCCACCGTCAACCCGAGCCTGTGGCGCCATGCCCGCCTCAATGGCGCAGCGGGACTGTTCAAGGTCGTCGATGGCATCCATCAGCTGCGCGGATTCGACCTGGCGAACCTGACCCTGATCGACGGCAAGACAGGCTGGATCGTCGTCGACCCCTTGACCTCGCGCGAAACCGCGGCCGCGGCGATGGCCTTTGCGCGCCGGCATCTGGGCGACAAGCCGGTGAGCGCGATCATCTTCACGCACAGCCATGTCGACCATTTCGGCGGCGCGATGGGCGTGGTGTCTGCCCAGGAGGCCGCGCGCCGCCAGCTGCCGATCGTCGCACCCGAGGGATTCCTCGGAGAGGCGACCAGCGAGAACATCCTGATCGGGCCGGCGATGGGCCGCCGCGCCACCTTCCAGTTCGGCCAGGCGCTGCCGGCGTCGCCGGGCGGGCTGGTCGATGCGGGGCTGGGCAAGGGGCCCGCGATGGGCACCGTCGGCATTCTGGCGCCCACGGTGCTGATCAGCCGCACGCCCCAGGAGATGACGATTGACGGCGTGCGCTTCGTCTTCCAGTCGGCGCCGGGCACCGAGGCGCCCGCCGAACTTGCGTTCTACCTGCCCGACGCCCGGGCTTACTGCGGCGCCGAACTGGTGGCGCAGACCCTGCACAACCTGTACACGCTGCGCGGGGCCAAGGTGCGCGATGCGCTTCGCTGGTCAGGCGCGATCGACGAGGCGATACAGCGCTTCGGCGACGCGCAGGTGATGTTCGCCAGCCATCACTGGCCGGTCTGGGGCGAGGAGCGTGTCGCCGCATTCCTGAAGAGGCAGCGCGACGTCTACCGGTACATCCATGACCAGAGCGTGCGGCTGATGAATGCCGGCAACACCCCCGAGGCGATTGCCGAGACGCTGCGGCTGCCCGCCTCGCTGGCCTCCGATGTGTCGGTGCGCGACTACTACGGCACGGTGCGCCACAACGCGAGGGCCATCTACCAGCATTACCTGGGATGGTTCGACGGCAATCCAGCCCGCCTGGATCCCCTGCCCCGACCCGAGGCGGCCCGCCGGTATGTGGCGCTGATGGGGGGCGCCGATTCGGCCGTGGCGGCTGCCCGAGCGGCCCTAGACCGCGGTGAGCCGCGATGGGCCGCCGAGCTGCTGGACCATGTCGTCTTCGCGCAGCCGGATCACCGCGCGGCCCGCGATCTGCTGGCCCGCAGCTACGAGCTGCTCGGCTTCAAGGCAGAGTCGGCGGTGTGGCGCAATGTCTACCTGAGCGGCGCGCATGAGCTGCGCTCGGGCACGACGGCGAGCGGCCCCGATCCGGCGCTCGCTCTCGACCTGCTCGGCCAGGCGCCGGTGACTCGCTACCTCGAGGCCATGGCGGCCAGTCTGAACGGTCCGCGCGCCGAGGGCTCCGACCTGAGGATCAATCTGGTGTTTTCCGACAGCGGCGAAACCTACCTGCTGTGGATCGAAAACGCGGTCCTGCATCACCGCCGGGCCGCGCCCGAGCCCCGGGCCAACGCCACCCTGACGATGACACGGCCGGTCTTCGTGCGCCTGATGACCGGCTCGGCCGGACTGCAGGACACGCTGCTCAGCAGCGACCTGTCGATCTCGGGCAGCCGCATCGATCTGCTGCGCTTTCTGGCGCTGCTCGACAAGCCGCCGCGCAGCTTCGCGATCGTGTCGCCCTAGCCGCGGCCAGCGCTCGCCAGCCCTTCCTGCTGACAGCCCCGTTCCTGCGCCCTCATACCCCTCGCCCCCTGCTCCGGACTCCGATGTACACACTCCTGAAAATCGCCTGCCTCGCCACCTACGCACTGGCGCTCGCCAGCCTGGCCGGGCTGCTGCCGGCCGGAGCCTTCGTCCATGTGCGCACGATCGCGGCGATCCTGCTGGTGCTGCACACGCTCGAGGTGGTCTTCATGTTCCGCCACGTCCGGCTGTACCGCGGCCCGCTGGCGATCAGTGTGCTGCTCACGCTGCTGTTCGGGCTGCTGCACTGGAAGCCGCTGCTCGATGCCAAGGTGCGCGCCAATGCCGGCTGATGCGGTTGTCACCCTGCGGCGCGCCATCGGCACGTTGCGGTGGACGATCTTCGCCGCACTCGCGATGGCGGCCGGCACTGCGGCGCTGGCCGCCTCCCCCGGTCGGCCGAACATCGTGCTGCTGCTGGCCGACGACTGGGGCTTCAGCGACGTCGGCTCCTTCGGCAGCGAGATCGCCACGCCGAATCTGGACGACATGGCGCGTCGAGGCATGCGGTTTTCCAACTTCCATGTCAGCGCGTCGTGCTCGCCGACGCGGGCGATGCTGCTGACGGGCGTGGACAACCACCTGAACGGCGTGGGCAACATGCGCGAGACGATTCCGCGCTCGCACGTCGGCCGCGCCGGCTACCTGAGCGTGCTGAACACACGTGTGGTCACCGTCGCGACGTTGCTGCGTGACAGCGGCTACCGCACCTATGCGGCGGGCAAATGGCATGTCGGCAAGGAGCCGCACAACCTGCCGGACAAGCGCGGATTCGAGCGCTCGCTCGTGCAGGGCGACAGCGGCTCGGACAACTGGGAAACAGCCAAGCGATACCTCGATCTGACCGACCGGGTCGAGTGGTTCCAGGATGGCAAACCGGCCGCGATGCCCGCCGATTACTACTCGTCGACCTTCTTCGTGGACAAGGCGATCGAGTACATCGGCCCGAGCGCTCAACCGGGCAGGCCCTTCTTCGCCTACGTCGCCTTCCAGTCCAATCACATTCCGCTGCAGGCGCCCAAGCCCTTCGTCGACAAGTACAAGGGCCGCTACCAGGCCGGCTGGAACGCGCTGCGCCAGGAGCGACGTGACAAGGCGATCGCGCTGGGGCTGATTCCGGCCGACACGCCGGTGGCCGACATGGCGACCACCACCCGGTGGGAGGCCTTGAGCGAGACCGACAAGGCCTATCAGGCCCGGCGCATGGAGGTCTACGCCGCCATGGCCGATGCGATGGACCACGAGGTCGGCCGACTGGTGGACCACCTGAAGCGGATCGGCGAGTACGACAACACGGTGTTCGTGTTCCTGTCGGACAATGGCGCCGAGGCGTCCGACCCGTATGCGATGCTGAGCGGCCGGCTGTGGCTCGACTGGCAGTACTCCCGCGACTTCGACCGGCTGGGCGCCAAGGGCGCGTACTCGGTGATCGGGCCGAGTTGGGCGAGCGCCGCCGTGTCGCCCCTGAGCACCTACAAGTTCTATCTCGGCGAAGGCGGCATCCGCGTGCCGCTGATCGTGGCCGGCATCCCCGGCATGCCGGGCGGACGCATCCATCCGGGCTTCACCCATGTCAACGATGTGCTGCCCACGCTGCTCGAGCTGGCGGGGGTGCCTCGTCCGGGCACCGATTATCGAGGCCAGTCCATCGAGCCGCCCTCGGGCAGCAGCCTGCTGACGGTGCTGAAGGGCGAATCGTCGCGCGTGCATCCGTCGGACAAGCCGTTCGGGTTCGAGTTGTCGGGCAACCAGGCGCTGTTCAAGGGCGACCTGAAGCTGATCCGCAACATCCCCCCGGTCGGCGACGGGCAGTGGCACCTGTACGACATCGTGCGCGACCCTGGCGAGACCCGCGATCTTCGATTGCAGATGCCCGTGCAGTTCCAGGCGATGCAGGCCGACTACGCAGAGTACGCGCGGTTCCATGGCGTGCTGCCGATGCCCGAAGGCTACGATCCCCTGCAGCAGGTGCTCATCAACGCCCTGATCAATGTCTATGTGCCGCGCTTCGGCCCTGCCCTCGGAATCGCGCTGGCAGGAGTCGTGGTGTTTGGGGTTGTGCTGCGCCGACGCCGCCGGCAGCGCCTCGCATGAGCGCAGACGGTTACCTGGACAGTCCCTGGCCGGCCGAGGACGGCGGGCCGCAGCGCCTGCAAACCCCGCTGCGCGGTGCCGGCTTGTCGCTGCAGCCCGGCGAATCGCTGCGCAGCACGACCCGGCGCACGCTGATGTCGACCATGACCGTGCTCGGCGCGCCCGGCGAGGTCTACCTGCTGACGCACTCGGTGCTGCGCTCGCATGTCGGCCTGCCGACCACGGCGCGGGTCAGCCGGCTTGATCCCATCAGCCTGGCGACGCAGCGCCGATCGCCCGCGCTGCGGGGCGGACCGATGTGGCCGGGCGGACTCGCGGTGCATCGCAATGGCAGCCTGCACGTGGTCTATGGCAACCATGCCCATCGCCTCGACCGGGACTGCCAGCCGCTGGCGATGCGCCGTCTGCCGGTCGACGAGCCGTACAACTCGTTCGTCGTGCTCGCAAACGGCCTGCTGGTGACCAAGAATCTGTCGGACCGCACGAACGCCTGGCTCAGCGTGCTGGACCCCGACACGCTGCTGCCGGCCGCTCCCGACACCGAATGCCCCGAGCCTTCGATCGCGCGGTTGAGCGCCATCGGTGAAACCGTGTACGTGGTCGGGGTTCGATCGATATTCCGATATCACTGGCACGATGCCCCCAAGCGTCTGGTGTTCGACGACACCTGGCGCTTCGACTACCTCGATGGACAGGGGCAGAGCTACGGCTGGGATGTGGTGCTCGACGGACGCCATGCCTGGTTCATGGACAACGGCAGGCACCGTTATCGGGTGCGGATGATTGGCGCGGGCGTCAGCCCGGCGCCCAACCGGCTGATTCGCGTGTCGCTGGACGACGCGGCCGACCATGACCGCGTGCCGATCAGCGGCCTGGCCGCCGGCAGCATCACCAATCCGCCGCTTTATGCGCTCGCCCGCCGGGTGGTGGTCGGCTATGACTCGGCCAATCGCTATCTGCGCGCATGGCGCTTCGACGTCGAGCGGCGCACGCTCGCGCCGCTCTGGGACAAACCGGAATTCGGCTGTGCCAGCCACCTGATCCACTATCCCGATTCCGGCGAACTCGTGATCAACGATTACCGCCGGGACGGCGAGGAGGTCGTTGTGCTCGACATCGAAACCGGCGATGAACGGGGGCGCACGCGCATCGGCGGCATCACCCAGGGCGTCGTCTTTCCGAGCGCGGGCTGGAACCGCGATTTCTACTGGTGCTCGATGAGCCGACTGGCCCGGGTCTACGTCCAATGAATGCTGTGCCCAAATCGATCCTGATCACCGGTGCCGCAAGCGGTATCGGCCGCGACACGGCCTTCGCACTGGCGGCGCTGGGGCATCGCGTGTACGCGACCACAGCGAACGACGCCCAGGCCGACGCGCTGCGCGCCGAATGCCTCGAGCGCCGCCTGCCGATGACGGTGTTCCGACTCGACATCACCGATGCCGACGATCGCGCGCTGGCTGCGCCCCTGGTGCTCGATGTGCTGATCAACAATGCGGGCGTCGGCGAATCCGGCTCGCTGGCGGAAGTGCCGATGGAGCGGATCCGCCGCACCTTCGAGGTCAACGTCTTCTCGACGCTCGAGCTCACCCAGCTGGTGCTGCGGGGCATGATCGAACGGCGACTGGGCGCGGTGCTGTTCGTCAGTTCGATCGCCGGACGCCTGCCCGTCCCGTTCCTGATGCCCTACTCGATGAGCAAGTTCGCTCTTTCGGCGGCGGGCGCCGGCCTGCGTGCCGAGATGGACCAGCTCGGCGCCGGCATCCAGATCGCGCTGATCGAACCGGGCGCCTTTCACACCGGCTTCAATCAGGCGATGACCGCCAGCAAGTACCAATGGATGGCACACGGCTCGTACTTCAGCGGCCAGGTGGCGCGGATGCAGGCGGCCGAGGCGCGGCAGTTCCGCCTGCTGGAGGCCACGAACACAGGCTCGATCGTTCAGCTGATCGTGAAGGCGGCCCTGGCGCCGCGCCCGCGCCTGCGCTACACCGCGCCCTGGCTGCAGGGGCTCGCGGTGCGTCTGGCCCGCGTCTTCGGCGTCTGATCCTCCATCCACGCGGCTGCCGGAACGCCCGCCCCCACCCTCGAAAGAGTGCTGATGAAATCTTCCCGGATCGTCCTCTGGACCCTGGTGGCCGCAACACTGCTCGGCACTGCGGCCTACGCCTTTCGCGGCCCGCTGAGCCTGGCGGCGGCGCGCCGCATGGCCGGTGATCGGCTCGCCGCCGACCTGCTGGCCACGCTGCCCGATGGCCTGCATGTGGGCGTGTGCGGCGCTGGCTCGCCGTTCCCCGATGACAAGCGGGCCGGACCGTGCACGGTGGTCGTGGCCGGCAAGCGGCTGTTCGTGTTCGACGCCGGCAGCGGCGCCGCCCGCAACATCGGCCGGCTCGGATTCGTCCACGGCCGCATCGAGGCCATCTTCCTGACGCACTTTCATTCGGACCACATCGATGGCCTGGGCGAGCTGATGCTGCAGCGCTGGGTGTCGACCGGCAATCAGTCGCCGGTGCCGGTCCATGGCCCCAGCGGCGTGGACACGGTGATCGCCGGATGGCGCCAGGCCTACGCACTGGACCAGGGCTATCGGGTGGCCCACCACGGCGAGGCCACCGTGCCGGCAGCGGGGTTCGGCGCCACCGCCCGCCCCTACACGCTCGGCGCCGATGGCCGTGCCGTGATCGTCAAGGAGGCCGACCTGGAGATCGTGGCCTTCGCGGTCGATCATGCGCCGGTCCAGCCGGCAGTCGGCTATCGGATCCGCTACAAGGGACGCACCTTGGTGCTGAGCGGGGACACCAGGCAGAACGACGCGGTACGCCGCGAAGCGCAAGGCGCCGACCTGCTCGTCCATGAAGCGCTGTCGGCGCCCCTGATGGCTGTGCTGGCCGATGGCGCGACCCAGGCAGGCCGCGCCAATCTGAAGAAGATCTTCGGCGATGTGCTCGATTACCATTCCTCGCCCGAACAGGCGGCCCAGACCGCGCGCGATGCCAAGGTCGGGTATCTGCTGCTCAACCACATCGTGCCGGCGCTGCCGCTGCCCGGCATGGAGCAGGCCTTCCTCGGCAGCGCTCCCGACGTGTTCGCCGGCCCGATCCGCGTCGCGGCCGACGGCGACTTCTTCAGTCTGCCGCCCGGCTCAACCGACATCAAACTGACACGGCGCTTCTGATCCCATGTCGACCCTGCCCGAAATAAGCCGAATCCTGCGCACCCCCGACGAACGCTTCGCCGGGCTGCCCGATTTTCCCTACACGCCGAACTACACGACCGTCGGCGGCCTGCGCATTGCCGACATCGACGAAGGCCCCCGCGACGGGCCCGTGGTGCTGCTGATGCATGGCGAGCCGACCTGGTCGTTTCTGTACCGCAAGATGATCCCGGTGCTGGTCGCGGCCGGCTGTCGGGCGGTCGCGCCCGACCTCGTCGGCTTCGGCCGATCCGACAAGCCGGCAGGGCCCGGCGACTATTCGTATCGCCGTCAGGTGCTGTGGATGAACGCATGGCTGGCGGCCCGCGACCTGCGGGGAGTGACGCTGTTCTGCCAGGACTGGGGCTCGCTGATCGGACTGCGCATGGTGGCCGATGCGCCCGAGCGCTTCGATCGCGTGGTGCTGGCCAACGGCGGGCTGCCCACCGGCACCGGCCCGGTGCCGCGCGCGTTCCGGCTGTGGCGCGCATTTGCCCGCTACAGCCCCTGGTTCCCGATCGGGCGGGTCGTCAAGGCAGGCTGCGCAGCGGGCTTGCGACCCGATGAGGTCGCCGCCTACGATGCGCCGTTTCCGGATGCGCGCCACCGGATTGCCGCGCGCGTGTTCCCCGGTTTCGTGCCGACCACGCCCGACGATCCCGAGCGGGTGCGCAACGAAGCCGCCTGGGAATTGTTCAAGCGCTGGGACAAGCCCTTCCTCACCCTGTTCAGCAGCCGCGACCCGATCACCCGGGGTGGCGAGAAGCTGTGGCAAAAGCAGGTGCCCGGTGCGCAGGGGCAGCCGCACACGATCATTCGCGGCGCCGGGCATTTCCTGCAGGAGGACAAGGGACCCGAGGTGGCCGGACACATCCTGCGCCTGCTCGGGCGCTGAGCGCCGCGCTGGCCGATCGGTCAGCGGCGCGCAGCGAGCCGGCGCAGCGCGAACGCCGACAGCAGCGCCAGAACACCGCTGGCCACCCAGAACGGCAGCTCCGGTCGCAGGTGATACAGCAGCGTCGACACCATCGGCGCGACGACCATGCCACCGGCCTGCGCAGTGGAAACCGTCCCGGCGGCTGCCCCCTGTTCATGCGCCGACACCGAGTTGGCGGCTGCCGCGGAAATCGCCGGCAGCACCATCCCCATGCCGAATCCCGACAGGAAGTACGAGGCGCCCAGCATCCACATCAGCGGACTGGCGCTGGTTGCCACGAAACCCACGCTGGCGATCGCCGCACCGGTGCCGATCAGCCGCGTCGGCGACCAGTCGTGAGCCAGTGGCGCGGTGAGGCGGCGCACCAGGAGCTGTGCGGCGATCATCGCCAGTCCGACCGCGGTCAGCATCGCGCCCGTCAGCGCGGTCGCCCCGGCCGGGGGCACTGCGAACCGGTCCATCACGAAGAACGCCGTGTTGACCTGCGCGCTCATCACGCAGTACATCGCGCACAGGCCCACGGCCATCGGCCAGCGCAGGCGGCGGTCGGTCAGCGGCATCGGCGCCGCCGGCGCACCCTTGGCGCGAGCGACATGCGCCTGCGGCACGTGCACTGAGCGGGCCATCCACAGCGCCACGACGCCCAGCAGCACCGCCATCGCGATCGGCGCGATCAGCGAGAAGCTGCCCAGGCCCGCCGCCATCGCCGGACCCAGCACCATGCCGACCCCGTTGCCCGCCGCGAGCGTCGCCATGCCACCGGCTCGCTGCGCCGGGGCGTAGGCGTCGGCGACGATGGCCTGCGACGCCACCGGCACGGCCCCATAGAAGCCACCCAGCAGCGCGCGCACGACCAGCACCATCAGGAACAAGGTCCATCCGGTCAGGATTCCGTGCAGTCCGAGCCCGAGCACCAGGGCCAGCAGCGCGAACACGCCGGTGAAGCCCGCCATGCCGCTGCGCAGCACCGGCAGCCGACCCACGCGGTCGGCGCGTCGGCCCCAGGGGCGGCTGCTCAGCATCCAGCACAGGCCCGCCAGCGACACCATCGCGCCGATCTGCCATTCGACCATCCCGGTGACCCGGGCGATCGGGCCGATCACCGTGTTGAAGGCCATGAACGCGATGCTGCACAGGCCCACGACCAGCACCAGCGGACGGATCGAGAACGCCGCCGCCCGGGCTTCGGGCGGTCCGGCCTGCACGGTCACTGATGGCGGCTCATGCCCGCCAGGCGCTTGTTGATCAGCGCATCGGCCTCGCTCATGATCCGGCCGATCAGTTCCTTGCAGGTCGGGATGTCGTGGATGAGACCGGCCACCATGCCGCAGCTCCAGGCGCCGGCCTCCATGTCGCCGTCGATCATCACTTTCGGATAGATGCCTGCCACCTGATCGTGGATGTCGGCAATGGTGAGCGCCGCGCCCTTCTCGCGCTCGATCTCGATCAGCCGCGCCACGCCACTGTTGTTCAGCACCCGCTCGGTGTTGCGCAGGTTGCGCATGATCAGCCGCGTATCGAGCTCGGAGGCCGCGACGATGGCCTTCTTGACGTTCTCGTGGATCGGCGCCTCGCGCGTCGCCATGAATCGCGTGCCCATGTTCATGCCTTCGGCGCCCAGTGCCAGCGCCGCGACCAGACTGCGCGCATCGGCCATGCCGCCCGAGGCCACGAACGGAATTTTCAGCTCTTCGGCGGCGCGCGGCAGCAGGATCATGTTCGGCACATCGTCTTCGCCGGGATGGCCGCCGCATTCGAAGCCGTCGACACTGACCGCATCGCAACCGATCGCTTCGGCCTTCAGCGAATGCCGCACCGACGTGCACTTGTGGATCACCTTGATGCCGGCGGCCTTCATCTCCTGCATGTAGGGCTCGGGATTGCGGCCGGCCGTCTCGACGATGCGCACACCGCCTTCGATGATGGCGCGGATGTACTCGGGGTACGGCGGCTTGGCGAAGGTCGGCAGGAAGGTCAGGTTGACGCCGAAGGGCTTGTCGGTCATCTCGCGGCAGCGGGCGATCTCGCGCGCCAGCAGCTCCGGCGTCTGCTGGGTCAGGCCGGTGATCACGCCCAGCCCGCCGGCATTGGACACCGCCGAGGCCAGCTCGGCGAAACCGACAAAATGCATGCCGCCCTGGATGATCGGA
>DAONCJ010000056.1:0-12165 GCA_035401985.1 Burkholderiaceae bacterium
ATGCAGATCATTTTTCAGGACCCGTTTTCATCGCTCAATCCGCGCACGCGTGCGGGCGACATCGTCGCCCAGCCCCTGCGCGTTCATGGCGTCCATTCCAAGGAAGAGCGCCGCGAGCACGTGGCGCAATTGTTTGCCCGCGTCGGGCTGCGCCCGGCGCAGATGGATGCGTATCCGCACCAGTTCTCGGGCGGGCAGCGCCAGCGCATCGGTGTGGCCCGTGCGCTGGCGCTCAATCCCAAGCTCATCGTCGGCGATGAGCCGGTGTCTGCACTCGATGTGTCGATCCAGGCGCAGGTCATCAACCTGCTGGTGGAGCTACAGCGCGAACTTCAGTTGTCGTACCTGTTCATCTCGCACAACCTGGCGGTGGTCGAGCACATCAGTCACCGTGTCGCGGTGATGTACCTGGGACGCTTGGTCGAGTACACCGACAAGGTCACACTCTTCCAGCGTCCGCTGCACCCGTATACCGAGGCGCTGCTGAACGCCGTGCCGGTGCCCGACCCCCGGGTGCGACGCGAAAAGCGCGTGGTCCAGGGCGATGTGCCCAGCCCGCTCAATCCGCCGCCCGGCTGCCACTTTCACACGCGCTGTCCCTATGCGGAGGCCCGCTGCCGAGTCGACGTGCCGCTGTTGCGCGAAGTCGAGCCGGGCCATCAGGTGGCGTGCCACCTGCGCTGATGCGCGGTGGCGGCCAGCTTCTGATCTCCAGTACCATGGTCTCAACCACGCGAACGAGGGGACCACGACATGGGCATTCTGGCGGGCACGAGCCGAGGGCTGTACCGAATCGATGAATCCGCGGCCACGAAGGTGCTGGACAAGCCCCTCGTCCGTGATCTGACGGCGATGGGCGATTGGCTCTTCGCGGGCAGTTCGGAGGGGCTTTTCGTCTCGACAGATCAGGGGGCGAGCTGGTCGCCCGCCGGGCTCGAAGGGCTTGCCGTCTGGCAGGTGCGCGGCAGCGCGGATGGCCGAGTGCTGTATGCCGGTGTCGAGCCGGCCGCGCTCTATCGAAGCAATGATGGCGGTGAGCGCTGGACCGAGATCGAATCGTTTTCTCGGCTGCCCGAGGCGGCGAAGTGGTGCGTGCCCCTCACGCCCCCACTGCCGGGGCGTGCCCGGGCCATCGTCGTCGATCAGACCAACCCCGATCGGATCTGGGTCGGCGTCGAGGTG
Source organism: Burkholderiaceae bacterium (assembly GCA_035401985.1). Taxonomy (GTDB): domain Bacteria; phylum Pseudomonadota; class Gammaproteobacteria; order Burkholderiales; family Burkholderiaceae_E; genus Quisquiliibacterium. Next base: position 1,183 of record DAONCJ010000056.1, read on the forward strand.
GGCGGCATGCTGCGCTCCGAGGATGGCGGCGCAAGCTGGCAGTTGAACCTGCCGGGCGACAATCCGGACATCCACATGCTGAGCGCTCATCCCACCGACACCAATGTGCTGTTCGTCAGCACCGGCTATGGGCGCCCGGATGGCGTCGCCGAGATGATCGAGGGCAACGCCGGTGTTTTCCGCTCGGACGACGGCGGCGCGAGCTGGCAATACGCCTGGCACGGGATCACGCCCCGCTATTCGCGGCCGATGTGCATCGACCCGCGCCCGCCGTATGGCCTCACGGTGGCGAGCGCCCCGACCGCCTTCTCGAATGTGCGTGAAGCCGGTGGCGCAAAGGCGATGCTGTTCCGCTCCGACGATGGCGGAGGCAGCTGGCGATCGCTCTGCGACCCGGCCCATTCGCCGTCGGCGGCCAATTTTCATGGACTGACGCACGATCCGTCAGAGCCCGGCGCGGTCATCGTCGGCAATGACAGCGGCGAGGTCTGGCAGGTCAGCGCGCAGGGGGCTTGGCGAAAATGCGCGGACGGGCTGCCGACCGTGCTCTCTCTGTTGGCCGCTTGATTCCGACGCGGTCCGGCGCCGAGCATTCACGCGCAACCGGCGCCGTCGTCTGACGGCCTGCGTCGCAGCGGCCGCGGCTCACTCGCTGTCGCTCGCGATGGGCGATGGGCTGACTGTCCGATCAGCAGGGGCGGAATCCGCCGGCGCCGTCATGGATGCCCCCGGCGGCAGGTAGCGGTCCAGAAAGGCGAAGCTGTCGCGCCAGCAGCGCAGCGCGGCTTCCCGCCAGAACATCACGTGGAAGGCATGCGTTTCGCCGGGGTAGTAGTGCGCGCTGCAGGGCGAGTCCAGCTGCCCCAATGCTGCTTCAAGTCGGCGCGAGTCGTCCGCGATCGGGTCGTTCAGGCCGGCGGCGACAAACAGCGGCGGCAATGGCGAAGGCGCCGCCATTGCTTCGACAATGCACAGCGGATCGGCCAGCGCCTGGTCGGGTTGCGGGTGCTCTGCCGAGACGCCCAGATAGGACCGCGCCGTGTCGGCGATGATCCGAGCCACCATGGCCGATACCTGGGGGCGCCGATACCTCGTCGGCTGGCTGGTCTGCAGCAGTCCGCAGTACAGCAGCGCGGCCACCGGCCTCACGCCGCGCGCCCACAGAGCCGCGGCATACGGCTCGGGGCGTCGCGTGCAGCAGGCGAGCACGACCGCCAGGGCCAGGTTTGCACCGGCCGACTCGCCGGCCAGCGCCATCCGTTGCCGGTCGCCGCCAAAGTCCTCGATGTGGGTGGCCGCCCAATCCCAGGCTGCGCAGGCGTCTTCGACCGCGGCCGGAAACGGGTACTGCGGTGCCAGCCGATAGTCGACGTTGCACACCAGATAGCCACGCGCGGCGTACGCAGCGGCCAGCGCCCGATGCGTGCGGCGCGAGCCGATCGCGAAGGCTCCGCCGTGCAGGTAGATCAGCACAGGGTGCGGTCCGCCACTGCGTGGCCGCAGGATGTCCAAGTGCAGGGGCGTGCCGCCCGGACGGGCGTATTCGAGCGGCCCGATCAGCTGTGCAGCCCTCCTGCGCTGGCGCATTGCGGGCAGCCAGTCGGCCAGGCGGGCGGCCGCATGCATTCCAGCGTCCAATGCGATCCGGCGCACCGGCTGGTGGGCGGCGAACATGTCCAGCCAGCGGCGCATGGCTTGCTTCCTTGGGTATGCGGGATGTCGCGAGGCTCTGCACTCACCTTACGGCCACGGGCCCCGCGCCGCGTTGACTGTTGTCAATGCACCGCGCCGCTCGAGTCGCGATCCATCGCGGCGAGGGATGCCGCGCGGGAACAACGGAAACCCGTCATCCTGCCGGCAGACGCCCAAGGCCGCCCGGGTCGCGGCATCATGACCCGATGATCAGAAAGGGCCCAGCATGACCATTGACCCGTCAGCTGGCGCGAGCGTTGACCTGCCATCCAATGGCAGGGGCGTGCCGCCGCGGCTGGCGCCGCTCGGCTCGGTCGGTGTCGTCGTCACTGTCTATACGTTGATGTTCGGTGCGTTCGTTTGCGGCGCTCTGCGGGCTGCACAGACCACTTCGACGGCACTGGACATAGCGCTGGACGCTGCAATCAGCCTCGCGCCATCGCTGCTCGCGCTGATGCTGGCCCGCACCTCGCAGGCCGATCGCCAGCAGTATGTGGCGAGGCTGATGGCCTGCGCAGCCATGCTGCCGTTGCTGCTGCTGATGTGGGCCACTTCGCAGCCGTTGGCGGTTTCGACGCTGGTGCTTTGGAGCGCGGCGGGCGGTCTCTTCGTGGTGCACCTCGCGCTGTTCGTGCTGGCGGTGATGTGGCTGGCGCGGCGTGCCACCCGCATCGAGGCGCAGCCCGGCGCCGCCGTGGCAGGGTCGACACTGCTTGGCCAACGTCTGCAGTCCCTGGCCGAGGCCGGCGTGCCGGCCGACATCACTTCGAGTCACGCCGAGAGCGAATGGCTGGTGGAAATGCGGTTTCCTGCGGGCGTGCCGCGATCGCACCGCGTTCGACTGGCGATCGATGCCCAATCTCGCGTGGTACGGGTGCGCGAGCGGCTCGGTGCCACCGGCGCTGCACCGCGCGATGCCGACGAGGCAAGCCTGCGCACCATCGGTGACACCTGGTTCGATCCAAGCCGGCCGCAGGCGCATCGGGTCAGCGACATTGTGCTGCAGGCGTCGATGATCGAGCCGTCTCGCCTAGAGGCAACCTCCCTTGCATTCGATGGCACGCAGGTCCGCGTGCTGAGCCCCGCCCCCGCGCGATTGGATGCCGACGGCGTGATCGCGGTGCTGGCCGCGCTGGTCACACGCTCGGGCTATGCGTGGCAGCCGGAACTGGGTGCCGTCTGATCAGGCGCCGTGCAGGAGGGCAACTCGACCATAACTTCCAGGATCCGACCGACGGTGGCCGGCGCTGTCGATATCGGCGTAATTCGCTGCGACGATCTGCCATTCGGGGGTGCATGTTGCGACGCGCTTGTGCTAGCGTGCATTGCATCCCGACAGCGTGTCGGTCGAACGCGCATCGCACACGCACCGCAACTGCACGGAGACAAAACCATGAAACGCACTCTCGGTCTTCTCGGAACCCTGTCCGTGATCGCGATGTCCGCGCCTGCAATCGCGCAGACCAAGCTCACGTATGGCAGTTACCTGCCGTCCACTCACGTCAACAACGTGGTCGGCATCGAACCGTTCTCGAAGCGGATCGAGAAGGACACCGGCGGCAAGGTCAAGATCGAAATGCTCAGTGGCGGTGCCGTGGCCAAGGCGACCGCCTCGATCGACTCGGTCCGTGACGGCGTAGTCAATGCCAGCATGGTGGTGGACAGCTATGTTCAGAAACAAGTGCCGGCGGCCTTCACCGCCACCGACCTCGGTGTGATCGGACGCAACAGCATCGCGCTGTCGGGCGCCACCAACGAATACAACATGGTGGCCTGCGCCGAGTGCGTCGCCGAGCAGAAGAAGCTGGGCATCATTTCGATGGCGTTCTATTCGACCGCGCCCTACACGATGATGTGCAAGCCCGATCTGCGCTCGATGGCGGATATCAAGGGCAAGAAGATCCGGTCGGCCAGCAGCTTCTCGATCATGTTCAAGGAATTCGGCATGGTGCCGGTGAACATCACCAGCGAGGAGACCTACGAGGCGATGCAGCGCGGGCAGGTCGACTGCAGCATCGGCGCGGCGGGCTGGCTCAAGTCCTACTCGCTGTGGGACGTTGCCAAGAACGTGCTCGACACCTCCATCGGGGCCTACACCGGCGGACTGCTGTGGGCGATGAGCGCCGAGTCGTGGGGCAAGCTCAAGCCCGACGAGAAGGCGGCCTTCAAGAAGAATCTGCCGCTGCTGGCTGCTGACGTCACCTTCGGCTACATCGCTGAAACCGACGAGGTGCGCAAGCTGGCCGCTGACAAGGGCGTGAAATTCAACAAGCCTGACAAGAGCTTCACCGACGCCTACGAAGCCTACGGCGTCAAGGAGATCGCCCGCGCCAAGGATGCGTCGACCAAACGGGGCCTGCCGGATGGTCCGAAGCTCATCGATCTGTATCTCGCCCTGGTCAAGAAGTGGGAGAAGCTCGACGCCGAGGAGATCAAAGGCGACAAGCAGAAGTTCATCGCGGCGCTGCAGCGTGAGGTTTACAGCAAGGTGAAATGGTGAGCGGCGAGGGTGGCGGCATAGGCGTCACCCTGCCGGGCAGGGTGGGCGGAGTTCTGGCGGCCCTGTCGAACTTCACTTTGTGGTTGGCGGCGCTGGCCCTGGTGGCGATGATGGTGCATGTCACCGCGGATGTGGTGCTGAAGATCACGCTCAACTGGCCGGTAGCGGGCACGCTCGAGATCGTCTCGTACATCTACATGGTGGCCTGCACGTTTCTGCCGCTGGCGCACCTGCAGGCCAGCCGCTCGCTGATTGTCGTCGAGTTCTTCACGCAGAAGCTCGACAAATGGTCGCTGCTGAAGCTCGAGACCTTCATCGCGCCGCTCAGTGTTGCCTATCTGGGCACCCTCGCGATAGTGGGTGCCATGCGGGCCTACAGCAAGATGGACCTTGGCGAAACCCAGGACGCCACCTACTTCGAGCTGCCCGTGTGGCCGATGCGCTGGGTCTTCGCCGCCGCACTGGCGGTCACCGCGCTGGTCGCGCTGCATCAGTTCATCACCGACGTTCGGCGCGTTCGCGCGGGACCCGGTGCCGACCGTTCGGGTCCGAAGCTCGGCGACCTGGGAATCTGACCCGTCATGAGTCCTCTTCTTCTGGCAATCCTGTGCCTGGCGGGCATGCTCGCGCTGATGGCGCTGCGCGTGCCCATCGCCATGTCGCTGGGCATCAGTTCGTTCGTCGGCATCTGGGCGCTGCGCGGTTTCGACACCGCGTTAAACATGCTGGCCTCGACGCCGTTCGAGTTTGCCGCGAGCTGGCATCTCACGGCCATCCCGATGTTCCTGCTGATGGGCGGCATCGCGTTTCGCTGCGGCCTGACCGGCTCGCTGTTCGACGCAGCCCGCATCTGGTTCGGCCGTCTGCCGGGAGGGCTTGCGATCTCGACGAACTTCGCCTCGGCCATCTTCGCGGCGGCGTCGGGGTCCAGCGTCGCCACCGCCGCCGCCATGGGCCGGCTGGCCATTCCGCAGATGCTGCGCTATGGCTACGATCCGGCGCTGGCCTGTGCCACGGTGGCTGCGGCCGGGACGCTGGGCTCGATGATTCCGCCATCGATCGCGTTTGTGATCTTCGGCTGGTACACCGAAACCCCGATCGGCAAGCTGCTGATCGCCGGCATTCTGCCGGGCCTGCTCAATGCCGCCCTGTTCGCCGCGTTCATCGTCAGCTACTGCATCTGGCGCCCCGAGGCCGCGCCGCCACCCGACGAGCATCCGACGCTGCGCGAGAAGTTCGCCATTCTGGGCAAGGTCTGGCCGATCCCGGCGCTGATCCTGTGCGTGATCGGCGGCATCTACAGCGGCCTGACCACCGCCACCGAGGCGGCCGCCTTCGGCGCGGCGGCGGCCCTGGTGATCGCCGCGATCACCGGCGGCCTCACCTGGCAGACCTTCAAGGAAAGCGTCGTCGACACGCTGCATGCCGGCTCGTCGATCTTCCTGATCGCCATCGGCGCGGTCCTGCTCACCCGGTTTCTGGCGCTGACCGGCCTGCCGCAGTACATGGGCTCGCTGATCGACACCCTGGGGCTGGGCCAGCTCGGCGTGATTCTGTTCATGGTCGTGCTGTATCTCATCCTGGGCTGCTTCCTCGACCCGATCGGCATCATGCTGATCACGCTGCCCATCCTGCTGCCGATGTGGAAGGCCGTGGGTGCGGATCTGATCTGGATGGGCGTGCTGGTGGTGATGCTGCTCGAGATCGGGCTGATGACCCCGCCTGTCGGGCTTAATGCCTTTGTGGTGAAGTCCGTGGTCGGCGATCAGGTGTCGCTGTCCACCATCTTCCGCGGCCTGTGGTGGTTTATCGCGGTCGACGCGGTGGTCGTGGCGCTGCTGGTCGCGTTCCCGCAGATCAGCCTGTATCTGCCCGGACTGCTCGAGTGAGCCTTGGCGCGGCCGGTTCGCCGGTCGCGCTGGGATCTGGCCGCGACAGCTGTCTGGGTCTGGGACACGACGAAGCGACCCGATGATGCGCCTGCTTTTCTGGGTCCTGGTCGCCCTCGATATCGCCGGCCTGCTGTTCTTTTTCGTCCTGGGCCTGGCGGCGGCCGGCAGCACACGCACGCATCCACTGACAGTCGCGCTGCTGATGCTGGCCTTGCCGGCAATTCCGCTGGTGCTGGCGATCTGGGTCTTTGCCCGGTCGCAGTCACCGCTGTGGCGCGCCCTGTCATTTGCGCTGGTGGCGGCTCCGTTGGCGATCACTGTGGCGGCCCAGGCCTACAACGACGCGCGCATCAGCGCGAACTCCAATGCGCAGGGCGACCTGACCTTCTTCGAGCAAGGTCCGCAACGCGAGCTCGTCGAGGCCATCCGGCGCAATGACGCGGCGGCCGTCTCGGCTTTGCTGCCCCGCGCGAATGTCAATGCCTCCGGCATGCAGGGAATGACGCCGCTGGTGATCGCCTTGCGTCAGCTTCGGGCGACGCCGACGCAGCAGGATGTGCTGAAGGTGCTGCTCGAGGCGGGGGCTGATCCCAACAAGGGAACGCCCTACGAGCGCCCGCTCGAGATGGCGCTGCAGACCATGGCCAGATCAGGCCCTGCACCGGTGGCCCTGCTGCTGGCCCGGCGGGCCGATCCGAATGTCAGGAACACATCAGGGATGCCGATCTGGTTTGCCGCAGCGGGCCATGATTCCAGCGTCGACACGATGGCACTGCTGCTCCGGCATGGCGCGGACCTGCATGGCACGAGCGCAAAGGGCGAGACGGTGCTTTTCTACGCCGCCAGCGCTTCGAACTGGCGGGCGGTGTTGTACCTGCTCGAGCGCGGTGCACCTGCGGCACAAGGGCGCTCGTTCAAGGGCCTGACGTTTCGCGAGGTGGTGGATGAGGCTGTGCGAGAGCGCAAGATGCGCGACGATGTCGCTGGTCGCAAAACCGACGATGACGGCTTGAAGGAAGTGGTCGAATTTCTGCGCAGGCAGGGCGGTGCCGCGCCGTGACGAATGTTCAGCCGCCACATGCAACCAGGCCCGCACACTGGGATCTATCGAGGAAATACCGATGCAGCCATTCCCGTTCGCGGTCAGCACGCCATGCAGCCCAATCTGATCAAGCACGACGTGCTGGCCGGGCGCAATGTCGCCGGTGCGATGGTGTTCGAGTTCTTCTCGCCGGGGCTGTCGGCCATCCTGGCCAATGCCGGCTGCCGTTTCGTGCTCTACGACATGGAACACACCGGCCTGGGCTTCGAAACCTTGAAATGGCTGTTCGCCAGCTGCCGCGGCCTGCCCATCGAACCGATGGTGCGGGTGCCCCGGGGTGAATACACCTGGCTCGCGCGCGCGCTGGACCTTGGCGCCCGTGGCGTGATGATTCCGATGGTCGAATCGCCCGAGCAGGCGGCCGCCATCGTCCAGGCCTGCCGGTACCCGCCGATGGGCCGGCGCGGTGCCGCGTTCGGATTCGCCCATGACGACTACACCGATGGCGATGTCGCCGACAAGCTGCAAAGGGCCAATGTGCGCACGCTCGTGATCGCGCAGATCGAGACCGAGCGCGGGCTCGAGCACGTCGAAGCAATCGCCGCGGTGGACGGAGTGGATGTCCTCTGGGTGGGGCAGTTCGACCTGTCGAACTTCATGGGCATACCGGCACAGTTCGACGATCCGCGTTTCGATGTGGCACTGCGCCATGTTGCGGCAGTCGCTCGCAGCCACGGCAAGGCGGCCGGCTTCATGGCCACCAACCGGGCTTGGATCGAGCGGGTACGGGCGATGGGTTACAGCATGATCGCGGTCGGCACCGATCCCGCACTGCTGGGGGCGGCGGTGCGCGATCTGGTTGCGCACGTCGATGGCGCCGCAACCCGCTGACGGTGAACGCTGTCGGGCCCGAGCCCATCGGTGTTTTCAGTACGCTTGCGATGGTGACTTGCGATCGTCAGAAGGCGGGGCGTCAGCGGCGAGTCTTGCCGGGCATTCCTTTGCCAGCCTCGGGTGCCTGCGCAATGAGATGCGCGACCATTTCAACCTGCCAGTGAATCAATTCGTCCTGGCTCAGAGCGATCGCCGGCGAAACGATCAGCACGCTGTGCACCAGAACGCCTGAGACGAACTGAAAGGCCAGGCTGACCTGACGCAGGAATGCGCGATCCCCTGAGCGCCCCATGCTTCGGGCGATTGCATCGACCCAGACAGCGACCATCGTCTGCCCAGATCGACGAACCGGCTGCCAGTGCCTGGGATCCTCCAGGCTGCGCTGATAGATCGCCCGGATCATTCCCTCATTGCGGCGGACGAAGGCGACGTAGTCGCTGACGCAGGCTGCGATCGTCTCGCGGACTGACAGGCCGTCGTAGTGCCCGGCGGCCGCACGCGCACGGATGTCTTCCATTGCCGGACTCATCGCGGATTCGACCACGCAATCGAACAAGGCCTCCTTGTCCCGGAAGCGAAAGTAGAGCGCCCCCACTGAACACGATGAGGCTTGCGCGATGTCGGCCATCGAGGTCGCGGCGAAACCGCGCGCCTCGACAAGCGCGCGGCCCTTGGCGATCAGCCGATCGCGCAGCAGGCGGCTGCGCGCCTGCTTGACCGGCAGCGCACCGTCGGATTCATTCGGGACGGGCGGCTCGGTCGGCGCGGTACGACGGACGTTCATGATCGGGGGCGAAAAAGCGGGGATTGCACCCGGCAAGCATAGTCGATGCGACCCGCGGGACACGCTGGGCCGCGCGCTGGCGGCGGTCGTTGACATCCGCAATTCGTGCCCACTATTATCTGAACCACGATTCAGAATTTCCCCCCGAAGATTCAGCGCAAAGACCGTGCGCACTCGTGCACGCAATCGCGATTCGTTCGCGCAAGAACCAGGAGACAAGACATGCAGCGACCTTTTCGGCGACGTCTCGCCGGGCTCGGCCTCGGCCTTCTGCTTGGCGCAACGGCCACCGGTGTGCAAGCACAGGCATGGCCCGCCAAGACGATCCGGGTCATCGTTCCCTCGCCACCCGGGGGCACGCTGGACATCGTCGGTCGCTTCCTCGCCGAGTCGCTTCAGCCGATCCTGGGGCAGCAGCTGATCATCGACAACAAGGCCGGCGCCGCCGGCATGATCGGCGTCGGAGAAATGCTCAAGGCGCCGCCCGATGGCTACACGGTCATGATGCACATCAGCGGCGTCGTCTCCGAGATCCCGCACATCATCAAGCCCCCCTACGATCCCTTTCGCGACATCAAGCCTCTGGTCGAACTGGGCCGCAGCGGCCTGGTGTTCGTGGCGGCTGCTCCGTTCCCGGCTCAGAACCTGAAAGAGGTCATCGCCAACGTGAAGGCCAATCCGGGCAAGACCAATTACGGCTCGTACAGCCTGGGCACCATCTCGCACACGCTGGGGATCGAGCTGAACCGGCTTGCAGGCCTGGACATGAATCACGTCGGCTACAAGGGATCGGCGCCGGCGCTTCAGGATCTGATGGCGGGCGCGGTCCAACTGATGTTCGACGGCCCGGTCACCAGTCTGCCGCTGATCCAGTCCGGTCGGATCAAGGCGATTGCCGTCACCAGCCCGCAGCGCATGGCGGCACTGCCCTCGGTGCCCACGTTTGCTGAATCGGGATACCCGTCGCTCTCCCAGCTTCCTTGGATCGGCCTCTTTGTGCCGTCCGCCATGCCCGCGCCAATACAGGCGAGGTTGCGCGAGGCCACGATGCAGGTGCTGCAGCAGCCGAAGTTCCGCGAACGTCTGCTGACGCTGGGCATGGAGCCGGGCCAGGGCGCCACCAGCGAGGAACTGTCCAAGTCGCTGCAGGCCGATTATGAGCGCCATGGCGCGCTGATGAAGTCCATCGACTTCAAGCCGCAATAGCCAAAGGACGAGCGGCCCCGGCCTGCAGCGCTTGAGCTTGCAGGCCCGGTCCGAACCGGGTCAATACCCCGCTTCGCGATCCACCACTTCCTTCAGCGGCCTGCCGTCCAGGAACCGCTCGAGATTCTCGACGAACAGTTGCGCCACGATCCTGTCGCGCTGCGGATGCGGGCCGCCGATGTGCGGCAGCACGATGATGCCCTCCGTGGTCCAGAACGGATGGTCGGCCGGCAGCGGCTCCTGGCGAAAGACATCGAGCACTGCGCCGGCGATCTGCTTGTTCGCCACCGCCGCGATCAGGTCCTTGTCGTTGATCAGGTGGCCACGTCCGAAGTTCAGCAGCCAGGCGCCCGGCTTCATCATGGCCAGGCGCTGCGCGTCGATGAAGTTGTCGGTCTGCGGGGTGGCGGGCAACAGCAGCAGCACGAAATCCGACTGGGCCAGCACCTCGGGCGTGCGCTCGGGCGGCAGCACCTCGGCCATCGGCTCGGCATGGCGCCGCGTACCGATCACCCGCATGCCCAGCGCGCTGGCCAGTCGCGCGACCTCCTGGCCGATGGCACCCAGGCCCAGAATGCCCAGCGTCTTGCCGTTCAGAGGCTGCGCGATCTTCTGCACCCACTGCTGACGCTTCTGGTTCTCGACCGCGGCTGCATACGGCTTGGCGACGTAGAACAGCGCGCCCAGGATGTTCTCGGGCATCGATTCGCGGTGGGTGCCGCGGGCGCAGGTCAGCGTCAGCGCGGCGGGCAGATCGGGCAGGGCGAACCAGCCCTCCACGCCGGCGGTCAGGGCCTGTGCCCAGCGCAGCCGGGGCATCGCCGGCAGCATGCCGGCGGGCGCGCCGAAAGCCATCAGCACCTCGGTGCGGGCCAGCTGCTCGGGGGAGGGCTTTTCCTTGCGGGGCAGGGTGTCGACATGGACGCGCTCGGACAGGCCGGCGGCCTCGATTGCCTCGACGTAGGCGGCCGGG
>DAONCJ010000057.1:0-12113 GCA_035401985.1 Burkholderiaceae bacterium
GCGTTCTCGGGTTCGGACCAGGACGCGATCAAGAAGGGCCTCGCAGCTCGCAAGGTCGATGGCGGTCACTGGGATGTGCCCTATCTGCCGATCGATCCGTCGGACCTCGGGCGCACCTATGACGCGATCATCCGCGTCAACAGCCAGTCGGGCAAAGGAGGCGTGGCCTACCTGCTCGAGCGCGACCACGGCTTGTCGCTGCCGCGCCTGCTCCAGGTGGAATTCAGCTCGGTCATTCAGGGCATCACCGATTCCACCGGCAAGGAAGTCAGCTCGGCCGACATCCGCAAGGCGTTCGACCAGACCTACCTGGACGGCAATGGCCCGCTGCAGTACGACGACCACTCGCTCAGCCATGTGCGCGGCAAGTCCGACGCCGAACACATCGACGCCTCGCTGATCTTCGACGGTCGCGCGCTGACCGCCAGTGGTGCGGGCAACGGCCCCGTCGACGCGATGATGCAGGCACTCAAGCAGGCGCTGGGCATCGACGCCAATGTGATGAGCTACGCCGAGCACTCGCTGTCGGTCGGCGAGGATTCGAAGGCCTGCGCCTACGTGCAGCTGAAGTTCGGCTGGGACCAGAGCGCGTTCGGTGTGGGCATTCACGAAAACATCGTGACGGCGGCGCTGAAGGCGATCCTCTCGGCGGTCAATCGCGGCATTGCGCTGGGCATGATCCAGCCGAAGCCGCAATTCGAAGACCGCAAGGTCGCGAACCTGCGCTGAGCCCGGCTGAAAACGGTCGGCCCGCGACTGGGCCGGCCGGTTCAATCGTTGCGAACGCGAGACGCCCCTGAAGCGGCGTGCCGGGATAGGATGCCGGCATGCCCCTGACCAATCTGCCCGACCGTTACGGCTTCGTCAGCAAGCTCCTCCACTGGACCGTGTTCGGGTTGTTCGCCTATCAGTTCATCGGCGCGAACATCATGACCCGGCTGCCGCGCGATGCCCGTGTCTTCGGCATGAACGGCGACTTCTTCTACGACTGGCACAAGTCGATCGGCCTGGTGCTGTTCGGCCTGGCCGCGGCGCGCCTGGTCTGGCGGCGCACGACGCCACTGCCGCAATGGCATCCGTCACTGACCGACCCCGAACGCCGCATCGTCCACCGGCTCGAAACCTGGCTGTACTGGCTGATGTTCGTGATGCCGGTGACCGGCTACCTGTTCGTCATGACCGGCGGCTATGGCATCAAGCTGTTCGGTGTCACCGACCTGGCCAACCCGATCGGCAAGCAGCCCTCATGGTCGGGCATCGTCTGGACACTGCATGTGCTGTTTGCGTACGTGCTGCTGATCGTCATCGCCTGGCATGTCGGCCTGGTGCTCAAGAAGCATGTGTCCGAGCGCACCGGCCTTGCCGACCGGATGCTGCCGTTTCGCAAGTAGCAGGCGACGGGTTGGGGTCAGGCTTCGGCATCGGCGAAAAACCGGTTCGCGGGTCGCTTCAGTCCCAGGTGATCGCGCAGCGTCGTGCCCGAGTACTCGCGCCTGAACAGCCCCCGGCCTTGCAGCTCCGGCACCACGTGATCGACGAAATCGTCCAGACCCTCGGGCACCGAGTGGAACATCACGTTGAAGCCATCGCAGGCTTCGCCCTCCAGCCAGGCCTGCATCTGATCGGCGATGTCGCTGGCAGTGCCCACCATCTGCAGGCCGCCATATCCGCCGACGAGCTGGGCAAGCTGGCGCACGGTGAGATTGTCGCGGCGCGCCAGCGCCACCAGCGAGTCGCGCCCGCTCTGACTGGCATTGGTCTGCGGCAGATCGGGCAGCAGCCCGTCGGGATCAAAGCCTGAGGCGTCCACACCGAGCCGCATCGACAGGTTGGGCACGCCGCTTTCGACGTGGACCAGTCCGTCGAGCACCTCTTTCTTGTGCTGTGCCTCTTCGCGCGTGCTCCCCACGATGACCAGCGCGCCCGGCAGGATCTTCAGCGAGTCGCCGGGCCGGCCCAGGGCCTGCATCCGTGCGTGAATGTCGCGGTAGAAGCGCTGGGCATCCTCGATCGTGCGGCTGCTGCCGAAGATCACCTCGGCTGTCTCGGCCGCTATCTGCTTGCCGGCCTCCGAGGCGCCGGCCTGGACGATGACCGGCCAGCCCTGCACGGGTCGGGCGATGTTCAGCGGCCCGCGCACCGACAGGTGCTCGCCCTTGTGGTCCAGCACATGCAGCTTTGCCGGGTCGAAGAAGATGCCGGTGGCCTGGTCGCGCAGCCACGCGTCATCGGCCCAGCTGTCCCACAGGCCGGTGACCACGCTGAAGAACTCGCGTGCCCGGCGATAGCGCTCGTCGTGCTCCACATGCTCCGTCAGGCCGAAGTTCAGCGCCGAGTCCGGGTTCGAGGTGGTGACGATGTTCCAGCCTGCGCGGCCTTCGCTGATGTGATCGAGCGAGGCGAATCGCCGGGCGATGTGATACGGCTCGTCGAAGGTGGTCGATGCGGTGGCAATCAGGCCGATGCGCTGGGTGACCATGGCCAGCGCCGACAGCAGCGTGAGCGGCTCGAACGACGTGGCGGTGGCGCTGCGACGCAGTGCCGGCATCGGCATGTTCAGCACGGCCAGATGGTCGGCCATGAAGAAGGCGTCGAAGCGGCCGCGCTCCAGCGTCTGGATGAAGCGGACCAGATGCTTGAGATTGAAGTTGGCGTCGGCAAATGCGCCGGGGTAGCGCCACCAGGCCGTGTGGATGCCGACCGGGCGCATGAAGGCGCCCAGATGCAGTTGTCGGGTCATGGATCAGCGCTCCTAGCGTACGGATGGGGGATGGTGCCGGGAATCCTATCCGAATCGCATGGAGCGGAGCGGCGAACGGGCCCGACCGGCACCGGAATGGCTTGGCAGCGGCCGGCAGCGCCGGGGTGGATTTTCCATGATAGATATACGCGGATGGACGATTCACTTCGCGAAAAGCTGCGCCGCAGATTCTGGACGTTCGAACGGGGCGGAGAAACCAAGATATGGGCCCTGCTCGACGGTGCACGCGACGAGCGGATATTTCCCCTGGTCCGCGACTCGGGTCTGACCTATGCCCCTCTGTACAGCGGCAACCTGCCGATGGAGTTGCGCCGGGTAGCGCCCTACCTGATCGAACTCGACCCCGAAGACAGCTACACCGGCCGCATTCTGGAACTGGCCTGGGGCAACGCCTGGGGAATTTTCATGGCGACCGGCCCGGATGCACGCCTGCGTCATCATCTGAAGACCCTGCTGAGGGTGCGCAACGAACAGGGCAAGTACCTGCTGTTCCGTTACTACGATCCCCGCGTGCTTCGGCAGTACCTGCCGACCTGCCGGCACGACGAACTCAAGACTGTGTTCGGTCCGATACGGCAGTTCATGGTCGAGGCCGAAAACCCGGAAGAAATGCTGGAGTTCAGCCTGGGCGGCTTGCAGCTTCAGCAGCGGCGCTGGCCGCTCACAGCCCTCAGCTCATCGTCGCACCCGATGCCTTGACCGCCTTGCCCCAGCGCTCGAGCTCACCCTGCATGAACGGCTTGAGCTGAGCGCGGGGCCGCTCGATCGTGATCACGCCCAGCGCGGTCAGACGCTCGCGCATCGCGGGCGTCTGGGTGATGCGGTCCAGTTCGCCCGCCAGACGATTGACGATCGGTGCCGGCGTGCCGGTCGGTGTGATGAACATGCCCCAGGCGGCACTTTCGTAGCCGGGAATCACGTCGGCAATGGGCATCACGTCGGGCAGTTCAGGGTGACGCCGGGTCATCGAGATCCCGAGGATGCGGGCCTTGCCGTTCTTGACGTAAGGCAGCGTGGCGCTGACCGTTTCGAGCACCGCCTGGATGGCGCCCGCGGCCAGGTCGTTCAGGGCCGGCACCGAGCCTTTGTAGGGCACGTGCGTGAACTTCAGCCCGCCTTCGGCCTTGAGCATTTCCATCGCCAGATGGCTGGTGGTGCCGTTGCCGCCCGAGCCGTAGTTGATCGCCGCCCCGTTGGGGCCGCGACCCGCCGAAACCAGTTCCTGCAGCGTCTTGTAGGGAGACGCGCTGTTGACGACCAGGATGTAGGGAACGATGCCCCCCTGGTACAGCGGCTCGAAGTCGCGGATCGCATCGTAGTTCAGCTTCGCATACATGTGCGGGGCGATCGCCAGCGGACCGCTCGAGCTGTACAGCAGCGTATAGCCGTCGGCAGGCGAGCGGGCGGCCATCTCGGCGGCGATCGTTGCCCCCGCGCCGGGCCGGTTCTCGACGACCACCGGCTGCCCGAGGCTCTTGCCCAGCTCGTCGGCATACGCTCGCGCGATGATGTCGCTGGCCTGGCCCGGCGGAAACCCGACCAGGATCCGCAGCGGGCGAGCGGGCCACCCCGGCGTGGCGGCCGTTTGCGCAGAGGCGGCAAAAGGCCAGGCTGCCAGAGCGGCCATGATTGAGCGACGCGATCGATGCATCTGGAGATCTCCCCGTTGTGCGTGGCCAGCCGCCACGAGCTATGGCCTCAGGCCGCAGGCGTTGCCTGCGCCGGCGCCTCGGCCACCTCTTCGTCGGGCAGAAACAGGATGGCAATGAAGGAGCATGTCGCCACCCCGGCCAGCGCGATCAGCAGCGTCGTGAAGCCCGCGGCCTTGACCGAAGGCCCGAGCGTGGCGACAACCAGCGAGCTCAGACCGAGACCGACGGCCAGACGCATGCCCGTGACGCGCGAGCG
Source organism: Burkholderiaceae bacterium (assembly GCA_035401985.1). Lineage (GTDB taxonomy): Bacteria > Pseudomonadota > Gammaproteobacteria > Burkholderiales > Burkholderiaceae_E > Quisquiliibacterium. The sequence goes on from DAONCJ010000057.1 coordinate 4,670, forward strand.
CATGCGGTCGTCGATGTACTTGACGATCATCGAATCGGTGAACGGGATCGCGCCGAACACGAACAGCATGTAACCGATCGCCGCGAAATAAAGCGTCCAGCCATACGACTGCGAGGCCAGCAGCAGCAGCGGCACCTGCATGAACAGGATCGGCAGGTAGATCTTCTTCAGCGGATAGCGGTCGAGCAGCTTGCCGACCACCAGCTGCGCCAGCGAGGCAAAGGTGAAGATGGTGAACAGCATCACGCCCAGCGTCTGCGGGCTTTCGACCACGCCGCGGAAGCGCTCGCGGATCAGTTCGCCATTGCCGTTGGTGGTGGCGCTGAAGATGATGCTGCCGGTCACCGCGGTGGCTGTCATCACCATGAACACGCGCGCCATGACCGCTGGTGGAAGCTTGGTCATCTTCTGCTTGCGCTGGGCGGGCGCCTCCGCCTCGCGCGGCGCGTAGATCGCGAACAGAACGGCAGACACCAGGCAGACGACTGCCGGCACGATATAGGCCATCTGCCAGCCGTAGGTCTCGGCCAGGTAGACGCTGCCTCCCGCGGCGACCGCGATCCCCATGTTGCCCGCCACGCCATTGACGCCGATGGTGAAGCCCGGCTTCTCGGCCTTCTGGACCAGCATCGGGATGCCGACCGGATGGTAGATCGACGCGAAGGCGCCCATCAGCGTCAGGGCGGCGCCGATCTGCCACGGTGTCGAGCACAGCGCGATCACCAGGCAGGAGGCGCCCAGGCCGGCAAAGAAGATGATCATCATGATGCGCCGGCCCCAGAGGTCGCCGAGCCGGCCCGCGATGATCGAGCCGGTGCCGAACATGAAGGTGGCGCCGAAGTTGTACGGCGTCAGTTCAGTCCATTGCGTGCCCCATGCGGCGGCGATCTGAAACCAGGTGTAGGCAAACGCTGCCAGCACCCAGTGATCCATCAGATGGCCGACGTTCAGCAGGATCGCGGTGGGGCTCGTGTTCTTCATGTCTCGCTCCGGTCGCCGGCGCGGACCGCCGGACTTTATCAACCGGATCTTGCGCAAGGCCTGCCTGTCCTGCATGCTTGAACTGGACTAGTATCGTCGCGAATCAGACATCTCGAGACTCGTCATTCCATGAACCGATCGTCTGCACGGCGCGCGCCGCGGCGCGGGACCTCAACGCGATCGACCGACCCGCTCGACTTTCAGCGCGTGCCGCGTCCGGTCGCTGCCATGGCCAAGGACTTCGCCGACGGGTTCCATATCCGGCCGCACCTTCACGAGCGCGCGCAACTGATCTTTGCCGCCCGCGGCGTGATGACGGTCAGCACCGACGCCGGCAGCTGGGCCGTGCCGCCGCAGCGCGCGGTCTGGATGCCGGGCGGCGTGCGGCACGAGATCCGCATGTCGGGCGATGTCTCGATGCGCACGCTCTACGTGCGGGCAGACGCCGCCGCCAGCCTTCCTCCGGCCGCGCGGGTGATCGCGGTGTCCGCTCTGCTGCGCGAGCTGATCCTGCGCGCGTGCGCGATGCGCGTGCTTTACGACGAAGCGGGCACGGACGGCCGCGTCATCGGCCTGCTGCTGGACGAGATCGCCGCGCTGCCCTCGGTGGCCCTGGACCTGAAGATGCCGATCGATCCACGTCTGGAGCGCGTCTGCCGGGCGCTGCGCGACGAGCCGGGCGACAGCCGCACGCTCGATGACTGGGCGCATGGCGCCGGAGCCTGTGGCCGCACACTGGCGCGCCTGTTCGTGAAGGAGACCGGCTTGGGCTTTGCCGAGTGGCGCCAGCAGGCTCGACTGCTCGCCGCCATGGCACGGCTGGCCGCCGGCCAGCCGATCACCCGCATCGCGCTGGATCTTGGCTACGACTCGCCCAGCGCGTTCACTGCGATGTTCCGCCGGGCGCTCGGCACACCGCCCAGCCGGTATCTCGAGCGGGCGTAGATCAGGCGCTGGCCGCGTCCAGCACCCCCACGGCCCCCTCATCGAGCCCCAGCCGCATCCCCGCGAGCAGATCCTGCAACTGCTCGACACTGGTAGCGCTGGCGATCGGCGCGGCCACCGTCGGGCGGTCGCGCAGCCAGGCGATGGCGACCGCGGTCTGGCTGGTCCCCAGCCGCGCCGAGATGGAATCGAGCGCCGCAAGGATGCGCAGCCCGCGCTCGTTCAGGTAACCCGCCGCCTTGCCGCCACGGGCCTTGCCCTTCGTGTCATCGGCCGTGCGGTACTTGCCAGAGAGGAACCCGGAGGCCAGCGAGTAGTACGGAATCACCGACACGCCCTGCGCGACGCACAAGGCCTGGAGTTCGCCTTCGAAGCCCGCGCGGTCGGCCAGGTTGTAGGCAGGCTGCAGGGTCTCGAAGCGTGGCAGCCCGAGCCGGGCCGACACCGCCAGCGCCTCGGACAGGCGCGCCGCCGAGTAGTTCGAAGCACCGATCGCGCGCACCTTGCCGGCCTTGATCAGATCGGCGAACGCGCCCAGCGTGTCTTCGAGCGGCGTGGTCGCATCGTCGGCATGGGCCTGATAGAGATCGATGCGCTCGATGCCCAGACGCTTGAGCGACAGATCCACCGCCTTTTTCAGATAGGCCGGAGCCAGTCCCTTGTTGCCCTCGCCCATGTCCATGCCGGCCTTGGTGGCGATCAGCACGCGGTCGCGCTTGCCGCTGCGCGCCAGCCACTTGCCGATGATGGTCTCTGACTCGCCGCCGGTGTGCCCGGGCACCCAGCGCGAATAGACGTCGGCGGTGTCGATGAGATTGCATCCCGCATCAACGAAGGCATCGAGCAGTTCGAACGAGCGATTCTCGTCGGCGGTCCAGCCAAACACATTGCCGCCGAAGGCGAGCGGGGCTGACTTCAGGCCGCTGCGGCCCAGTTCACGAGTCTGCATGAGATTCCTTTCGCGCCCGCGGACGCATGGCATCGGCGGCAGGGCCGCCGTTCAACGATCGAGTATCTGACTGAGGAAGCGCTGCGAGCGCTCGTTGCGGGGATGGCTGAAAAATTCGTCGGGCGTGTTCTGTTCGACGATCTCGCCCTCGTCCATGAAGATCACGCGATCGGCCACCGCACGGGCAAAGCCCATCTCATGGGTGACCACCAGCATCGTCATGCCGTCGCGCGCCAGCATGATCATCGTGTCGAGCACCTCCTTGACCATCTCGGGATCGAGCGCCGAGGTGGGTTCGTCGAACAGCATGATCGAAGGATTCATGCACAGCGCGCGCGCGATCGCCACGCGCTGCTGCTGGCCGCCGGACAGTTGCCCCGGGTACTTGTGCGCCTGCTCGCCGATGCGCACCCGCTCCAGGTATTTCATGGCCTCGGCCTGCGCCTGGGCACGCGGCATCTTGCGGACCCAGATCGGCGCCAGCGTGCAGTTGTCGAGCACCGACAGATGCGGGAACAGATTGAAGTGCTGGAACACCATGCCGATGTTCGAGCGCACCGAATCGATCTGCTTCAGATCGTCGGTCAGCGCCACGCCATTGACCTCGATGCTTCCCTGCTGATGCACCTCGAGACGATTCAGGCAGCGGATCAGCGTGGACTTGCCCGAGCCTGACGGCCCGCAGATGACGATGCGCTCGCCCTTGGCCACCGTCAGGTCGATGCCCTTGAGCACCTGAAAATCGCCGAACCACTTGTTCAGCCCCGTGACCCGGATGGCGGGCGGTGCAGCGGGGGTGGCGGTGGCAGTCGCGGACATGCGGGCCCTTCAGCGTGAATGGGTGTGCGACAGCTCGCGCTCGAGGCGCTGGCTGTAGCGCGACATCGCAAAGCAGTAGATCCAGTAGATCAGGATCGAGAACAGGAAGGCTTCGATGAAATACTTCTTCCAGGTGTAATCGGTCTCGACCGACTTCTTCACCGCATAGGCGAAATCGTAGATCGCGATAATCACCACCAGCGAAGTGTCCTTGAACAGCGAGATGAAGCTGTTGACGATCGGCGGGATCGACACGCGCAGCGCCTGCGGCAGGATGACCAGACCCATCTTCTTCCAGTAGGGCAGTCCCAGCGCCTCGGCCGCCTCGTACTGTCCCTTCGGCACCGCCTGCAGTCCGCCGCGCACTGCCTCGGCCAGGTAGGCCGCGACGAACAGGATGATCGCCACCTGGGCGCGCAGCAGCTGGTCGATGCGCACCCCTTCGGGCAGGAACAGCGCAAACATCACCGAGGCCATGAACAGCACGGTGATCAGCGGCACACCGCGCACCACCTCGATGTAGATCACCGACAGTGCCCGCACGATGGGCAGTTGCGAGCGGCGCCCCAGCGCCAGCAGCACGCCGAGCGGAAAGGCCAGACCGATACCAAAGATCGCCAGAATCAGCGTGACCGGCAGGCCGCCCCACTGCTCGGTGCGCACCGGCGTGAGGCCCAGGCCCCCGCCCATCAGCCAGAATGTCAGCGCAATGCCCACCACCCAGATCAGCACCAGCCAGAGGTTCCACAGGAAGCGCCAGGTGGAGACCACCAGCAGCGACGTGAGCGTCACGATGGCCAGGCCGCCCCGCCATTGTTCGGCATAGGGATAAGTGCCGAAGAACATGAAGCGGAATTTCTCCCAGACCACCGCCCAGCAGGCACCGGTGCCGCGCGCCGCTTCGCAGGCCGACAGCGGCTGGCCACCCCAGACGGCATTGAAGACCAGCCAGCCGAGCGCCTTGGGCACCAGCCAGGCGAGCAGCGCCACCACCAGCACCGTGAGAATGCTGTTGCCCACGCTGGAGAACAGGTTCGCGCGCAGCCAGCGCAAGGGGGCGATGGTGGATGGCGCCGCCATCGTCAGCGCTCGGTCAGGCGCACGCGCGCGTTGTACCAGTTCATCAGCAGCGAGATGCTCAGGCTGATGGTCAGATACACCGCCATCAGGATGGCGATGGCTTCGATGGCCTGGCCGGTCTGGTTCATCGTCGTGTTGGCGACCGCCACCAGATCCGGGTAGCCGATCGCCACGGCAAGGGACGAGTTCTTGGCCAGGTTCAGATACTGGCTCGTCATGGGAGGAATGATCACCCGCAAGGCCTGCGGCAGCGTGACCAGGCGCAGCCGCTGCGCCGGCGAAAGGCCCAGCGCCATCGCCGCTTCGGACTGTCCATGATCGACGGCGAGAATGCCGGCGCGCACCACTTCGGCGATGAACGCCGCGGTGTAGGTGGACAGGCCGATCAGCAGGGCCATGAACTCGGGCGAGATCACCTTGCCGCCCTGGAAGTCGAAGCCCTCCAGGACCGGCTTCTCGAGCGCGACCGGCGCCCCCTTCAAAGCCCACACCGCAACGGGCAGGCCCACGATCAGCAGCAGCGACGGCCAGGCGACGGGCCACTGTCGGCCCGTGCTGCGCTGATGGCGCGACGCCGCGGTACGCCAGGCCAGCGCCAGCGCGACGGCCCCGACCGCCGACCACAGCGCTGCGGTCCACGCGGGGTGGGCGGCCGGCACGGCGAAACGGAAGCCGCGCTGGCTGACGAACAGCCAGTCGCCCACCGCGATGGCCTCGCGCACCGAGGGCAGCAGTTCGGTGAACAGTCCATACCAGACGAACAGCTGGAGCAGCAGCGGAACATTGCGCATCAGCTCGACGTAGGCCGACGCGAGCCGGGCCACCAGCCAGTTGTGCGACAAGCGGCACACGCCCAGCAGCGTGCCCAGCAGCGTGGCGAACACCACGCCGATTGCGGCGACCGTCAGCGTGTTGCCCAGCCCGACGAGAAAGGCGCGACCGTAGCTGTCGCTGGGCTCGTAGGAGATCACCTTCTCGGCGATCTCGAAGCCGGCTTCCTTCGTCAGGAACGCGAAGCCGACCTGGATGTTTCGGCTGGCCAGGTTGTGCAGCGTGTTGCCGATCAGATACCAGGCGAGCGCGATCACCGCCGCCAGCAGCAAGGCCTGGTAGACGAGTCCACGCACCCTTTCACTGCGGATCATTGGCGGGCGTCCGTCAATGATGCGATCAGCGGGTCGGTCGGCAAGGCATGGCGTCGGGCTCGGGCCGAGCAGGGCGTCAGCGCATCGGCGGCGCGTACATCAGGCCGTCGTTTTTCCACAGCGCGTTCTGGCCGCGCGCGATGCCCAGCGGGCCGATGTTTCGGTTATAGATCTCGGCGTAGTTGCCGACTGCCTTGACTGCACGAACCAGCCAGTCATTCTCGAGTCCGAGCCCCTTGCCGACATCGCCCGTGGTGCCCAGCAGGCGCTGCATCGCCGGATCCTTGTTCTCGGCCTTCATCTTGTCGACGTTCGCCTGAGTGATACCGCTTTCCTCGGCCTCGAGCAGGCCGAACAGCACCCATTTGACGATGGTGTAGAACTCCCAGTCGCCACGGCGCAGCATCGGTCCCAGCGGCTCCTTGGAGATCGCCTCGGGGAGGATGACGTAGTCGTCCTTGTTGGGAGCCTTCATGCGCCCGGAGGCGAGACCCGAAATGTCGGTCGAGTAGACGTCGCAGCGCCCCGCGAAGAACGCCTGCTCGATCTGATTCAGTTCGGCGATGACCACCGGCTTGAAGCTCATCTTCTTGGCGCGGAAATAATCGGTCAGGTTCAGTTCGGTGGTCGTGCCCGGCTGCACACAAACCGTGGCGCCATTGAGCTGCGACGCCTTGGTGATCTTGCTGGACTTCTTCACCATGAAGCCCTGGCCGTCATAGAACAGGGTGCCCGCGAACACGGCGCCCAGCGTCGAATCCCGCGACGACGTCCAGGTGGTGTTGCGCGAGAGCAGGTCGACCTCGCCCGACTGCAGCGCCGTGAAGCGGACCTGGGAGTTGGTCGGCACGAACTGCACCTTGTTGCCATCGCCCAGGATGGCGGCGGCCACGGCGCGACAGAAATCGACGTCCAGCCCGGTCCACTTGCCCTGACTGTCCGGGGCAGAGAAGCCCAGGACACCGGTGCTGACGCCGCAGCGCAGAACACCCTTCTGCTTGATGGTGTCAAGGGTCGGTCCGGCGCTCGCGAGTGCCGGCAGCAGTGCCGCCATGGCGATCGCGGCGGTCTTGATCCAATGGGTGCGCATGGTGTGTTCCTGTGTGCGGGCAGCGTCGGGCTGCCCAGTCGATGCGTGTGCCGGGCGGGGTGCCGCGGGCCGGCGTCTCGCGCCGCAGTCTACGGGCGATGGCGAGACGATGACAAGCGCAAGGATACCCGCTGCCCGCCCCTGCCCTAAGCGCCACTGCATCGCCGATGACAAGCCGTGGCCGTCACCGGCGAGCGACCGGTCCGCCGGGCGACGGCGAGCTCACTCGCGCGACAGTTGCACCTGCGCGGCGCCCTCGTCGTCGACCGCGTCTGCGGATTCGAGCGTCATCGTCACCTTCGACAGACGGCCGGTGAACTCGAAGGGCGCCTCGTAGTGAGACACCGGGCTGCCCCGATCGCGCCCGATGTCCAGCCCCGACCACGAGATGAAGTTGTTGAAGCCAACCGTGGTCTCGAGGCTGCCTGCGGGTTC
>DAONCJ010000058.1:0-12081 GCA_035401985.1 Burkholderiaceae bacterium
TCGTGTGCGAACGGAGTGGCAAGCGCGATGACGGCGCCGGGCACGGCCAGGCGGGCGAGCTGCGCGTAAATCTCTGGCCTTCCGGCGCTTGAGGATCCCCGCACCGCGGTGTCGACGAAGAACGCATCGACCGGCATCTGCAGACGGGCAAGCATGGCGGTCATCGGGCCGACAGCCAGGGTCAGCCGCACCCGGCGACCCGGCGGCAGACCGGCGCACCCGTCGAACACGATCCGGTGCAGTCCGGGACTGCGCTGCGGCCATCGGTCGCACAGTGCGCGGGCCGCAGGCTGCTCGGCCAGGCCCAGTCGCTCGAACGTCGCGGCAAGGCTCACCCGGTCGGGTGGCTGCGGGTCCAGAACGACCAGATCAAGATGGCGCGGTGCGCGCGTCGACTGCGCATATCGCTGAACGGTCGCCAGCAGCGTCAGGCCATCGCCCATCCCGATCTGAAGCACGATGAACTGCGGCGCGTCAGCCCACCGTTCCTGCAGGCGGCAGGCATCGGGGTGACATCGGGCCGCGGCTTCCAGCAGGCGAAAGCCCTGGCCTGAATCAGACAGGCCCAAGGTCAAGCGCGGGCGGGCGAAGCAGCAGCCGGGCGGTCACCCGGCCTTCCTTCTCGGACAGATCGAAGCTGGCTCCGCGTCTTGGCAGCATGGCCTTGATCAGGCCCAGACCGAACACGCTGGCGTCCACCCGGGCCATTGCCGCGCCTTCGGCGAGCCGCCCGGGGTTGGAGATCCGCACGCAGAACGCCTCATCCTCCAGATCGAGCGAGGCTTGAAGGGCCCCGTCGGGATCGCGATGCTTGATCGCATTGGTGGCGATTTCGTTGAGCACCAGCGCGATCGGCACGGCGTCGGTTTCGTTCAGCCAGCCGCGCCGTCCCATCGCCTCGGGCGCAATCCGCAGGCCGATGTCGGCGCCCGTGGTGCGGCCCAGGCTGCCCAGCACCGCTTCAAGCAGGTCCGAGAAGGCCAGCCGCTCCTGTTCACGCACCTTCAGACCATACACCTGGGCGATCGAGGCGATCTGATTGGCGACCTCGGACAAGGCGCCTGCCGCTTCCGGCTTACGCACGGCCACCTGCTGCAGCAGTCCGGCCACGCCCTGCAGGTTGTTCTTGATCCGGTGGTGGACCTCGCGGATCACCAGATCGCGCTGGGAACGGACCTCTTCGAGCCGCTGATTCTCGACCTGTTTGAGGCGCGAGATGTCGTGCAGCGTCAGGATCGCCTGGCGCCCGACCTGCCCGGCAATCCACCCGACATGGACCTCGCACTGCCGGGTCTGGCCGTCGCGGCGGGTCAGCGTTAGTTCCTCCACGAAAGGCGCGCTGCCTCCGGAGGCCCGATCGATCCGGTCGCGCAGCGCCTCCCAGTTCTCGTGACCGCCGAACAGCAAGGCCGGGCTGGCCCCCTGCAGCTCCTGGCCAGTCCACCCGGTCAGGCGCTCGAACTGGCGATTGACCCGCACAAAGCGCTTCAGATCGAGGACCGCGACGCCGGCCGACGTGGTGGTCAGCATCGTCTCGAACCAGTGCAGCTGCTGCTCGAGGCTTTCCTGGGCCAGCTTCAGGTCGGTGATGTCGATCGCCGTGTTGACCACCACGGGTTCGCCCGAGCTGCCGAACGCCAGGCGTCCCACCGAGTTGTACCGGCGCTCGGTTCCGTCCGGGCGCAGCGTCTTGCGATCCTCGACCTGGAACGGCACCCGCCCGCTCCAGTCCATCCGGGTCCGGGCATCCCAGGCCTCCGAATGGCTGCGTTCCGACATGGTGAACAGCTTCAGCGGATCGGCCCCGATCAGCTGATCGCGCGAATACCCGCTGTAGTGGCAGAACGCCGCATTGGCATCGATGAACTCGAACCCGGCGTTCTGGATGGTCATCGGCACGACCGCTTCGTCGAAAAGCAGACGGTAGGCATCGCGATCGGCGATTGGATTGCGCCGTTCTTCCTCGTTGGCCGCGAGCGGCTCGATGAAGATCCAGAAGAGCGGCCCGGCGTCGGCACACGCGACCGGTGCGATGCGCAGGCGCGCCCGACGTCGCGGATCGGCAGGCTCGCCGGAGGTGGGGTCGCGGAGGTCGGTCAGGAACGGCGACTCGAACGACCGGCTCGCCAGGCACTGCGCCAGCCCGGCTGCGCGCAGCCGTTGCAAGGCCGTGGCGGTGCCGCCGTCCGAAAGGGCGCGCCGACCCGGCTCGTTCAGGGTCAGCCACTGGAGCGATTCGTCGCCCAATGCCGCTGCAACCGGCAGGGTGGCGAGGATGGCGAGCAGTGTGCTTCTTGAAGGCGGCTCGGAGGCGGTGATCGACGGTTCAGCCATGGCCGGACGCTAACAGACTGCTTCAGCGGACGCAAAAGACCCTCGGCATGTGGGTGCGCTCACCGAGGCGCCACTCGATGACGCGCCTTGGAATACCAAATTAGCCGTGGAAAGAGTAAGTAATCCAACGTATTACGTATAATCCCTGAGTGAATGATGCCAACCTCCCCGGTCTGACCGCAGAGATCGAAGCGCTTAAGGAGCGCATAGCGGACACGCGCACGCTGTACCGCGAGGTCTGTGCACTGCTGTTCTTCCGGCATGGCATCACCCCAACTGCGCATCGTCTGTATCAGCTGGTGCGCCGCGGCAGCATGGGGACGCCGGCCGAGGTGCTCAGGGTTTTCTGGCAGGAACTGCGCGAGCGGTCGCGGGTGCGACTGGACCATCCGGACCTGCCGATGGACCTGCGCACGCTGGGCGGCGAACTGATGGCCCAGCTCTGGACTCGGGCCCAGACCGCCGCCGCGGCCGACCTCGAGTTTCTGCGGCAGGAGGCCCGCGACGCCGCCGAGTCCGCCCGACAGCAGGCCGAGACCGCGCAAGGCGAACTGGCGAGCTTGCGGATCCGGGTGCCGCAGCTGCAGGCGGCTTTCGATGCAGCCATCCAGCGCGAACTTGAATCTGTCCGGGAGCTCGCCACCAACCAGGGGCGGATCGCCTCCATGACCGACCTGCTCCGCGAGACGGCCCAGGAGATGCAGCGGCTGCGCCAGGAGCTCGCCGTTGCGCAGCGCGACGTGGCCCGGGCGGTCGGCGAGGCCAACGCCCTCCGGGTTCAGCTGGGTCTGGTCAAGCGCCGCGGCCGGCGTTCCGAGCCCGCGGGAGCGGCTCAGGCCGCCCAGCCGGCCCAGGACGATCTGGCACTGGACCCCGAACCACCCGGCCAGGATCAGGGCTAGCGGGGTCGCCCCCCGTGCTCATCCCGCCTTCGAGACATGCCTCGCCTGGGCCAGGAGCTTCTCGATGATCCGTTCGAGCGCGCGGCTCTCCTGGGGATCGAGCGCCTGCAGCAGTTCGGCGGCCCGGGCCTGAACCACCGGGACGAGCTGATCGAGCAGCTCACGGCCCTGGGCGCTCAGCCGCAGGATCTTGTTTCGGCGGTCCTCGGGGTCTTCGTCGCGGCGGATCAGGCCTCGCCTCTCCAGCCGCCCGCACGCCCGGCTGACCTGCATCTTGTCCAGCGTGGTGTGCAGCGCGGCCGCGGAGCTTTTCATGGTCCCGGCGTCGGCCAGCGCCGCCAGCACCCGCCATTCGTCCCGGCTGAGCTGGAAGCGCTCGCCATAGACCTGTGAGACACAGCGGCTGACCGCCTCGGACAGCACCGCCAGCCGATAGGGCAGGAACGCCTGCAGATCGATCATGCCCGCGTTCCGGACCGACATACCGCTAGCGCGGCCGGCTCACGCCGGTACCCTCGACCGTGGCGCGCACGTCCGCCACCATCGCTGCGAGCCGCGGGCCGATCTCACCGAGCAGCCGCTGCGGGGTCAGCCGGGTGGCCGGTCCGCCGCAGTTGAAGCTCATGACGACCAGGCCCTGTCCGATGACCAGCGGGCAGCCCACCGCATTGATGTCCGGTTTCCACTGGCCGATCGAGGTGACGAAGCCGAACTCCTGGTACTGGGCCACGGCCTGCTCGATGCCCGAGCGCAGCCGCGGCCACCGGCTGCGGTCGGACTGGCGGATTTCGCCCAGCACGCTGTCGCGCTGCGGCTCGTCCAGGCCGCACAGCCATGCGAGCCCCATCGACGAGGTCGCCACCGGAAGCCGCGCGCCGACGCCTATGCCCAGTGCGAGCGGGGCCTGGGCGCGACAGTTCTCGACATAGACCATGTCCAGCCGCTCGCGCACTCCGAGCGAAACGCTGGCCTGGGCCTGCTCGGCCAGGCGCTGCATGCCCGGGCGCGCAATCCGGCGGACATCCAGGTTGGCCAGCATCGAGAATCCCAGTGACAGCACTCCGATCCCCAGCGCGTACTTGGACCGCTCTGCGGAATACTCGAGGTAGCCGAGCGCGCACAAGGTGTAGGCGAGGCGGGCGACGGTCGCCTTGGGCAGGCCCGTGCGACGGGCGATGTCGATATTGCCGAGCCATTGATCGCCCGGGGCGAAGCAGCGCAACAGGTCCAGTCCCCGCGCCAGAGCGGTGACGTAGCGCCGGTCGGTGCTGGAATACACGGGTGGACGATCGGCGATGGGCGATTGCGGCATGGTGACTGGAGGGGCGGACAGGCGCGGGATGGTTCCACGGGTGTCGGCGAACGTCAATCGAAAGTGCCGGACCCGGCTACCAGGAGGCGCGTACCGTCAGGCGGACCAGCCGGGATTCGGCCGGATGAACAAGCCGGTCTTCAACAGCGCCCGCTTCACCGCGCAATCGGGACGCGTAGTAGTACTCGATGTCGCTCACCTTGCGGCCGAACAGATTGAAGACATCGAGCGAGACCTCAAGCCCCTTGCGGATGGCTCGGCTGGCGCGCAGATTGACCAGGGTCGTCGAGCGCGCAACGGCACGCCCGTCTTCGGTCAGCGGCCGCGGCCCGAGGTGGCGCAGCTGCACGCTGGCGGACCAGGGACCGAAGTCTCGGATCGACACGGCCGTCGACGCCACCCGCCGAACGGCCCCCGGGATTGCATCGCCCTCGGGCGCCTCGCCAGCGAAGCGGGCGCGCGACCAGGCCAGATCCAGGTCGAACAAAAGCCACGGCAGCGGCATGTACCGGTTGCTCCATTCGACGCCGGAACGCCGGCTCGGGCGGCTGGCCTGCGTCGTGCCGGCGTCACCCGCGAAGACGAGTTCGGAGCCGATATTCAGCCGCCACAAGGCCAGCGAGCTCTGCAGCCCGCGCAGCCATTCGGTGCGCAGACCGATCTCGGCGCCGTTCGATCGGACCAGACCCGGCACGGGGTCGGCGGGCTGGCCGGTGCGCGGATCGATCCGGATGACCGTACCCCGGCCGTCGTTGCTGTGAAATCCGCGCCCGGCATTCGTGAAGAGTTCGGTGCCCGCCCAGGGGCCGAGGATCACCGACAGTTTGGGCGACGCGAGCGTGTCCCCCGAGCGTCCGTCGTTGGCCGCGAGCTGCCCCCGAACGTCCCACTGAAAGCGATCGAGCCGCAGGCCGGCCACCGTGCGCAGCCAGGGGAACCAGCCGACGGAGTTTTCCGCATACAGGCCGACACTGGTCTGCAGCACCCGGTCGTCACGGACCGGAGTCGTCACCTCGCGGGCGATGGAGTCGAACAGGCCGGCACGGATCCTGTCGTGACGAACCTGCAGACCCAGCTCCGTGGTCATCGGCCGGGAGCCCAGTTCGCCAAGCCAGGTTCGCGACAACTGTCCGCCGTAGACCTGGCGCTGATCGCGCTGCAGGAACTGGTCGCCAGCGACCGGGTGGTCGAGAAACCAGGTGAAGTTCGAGAACAGTTCGAGACCGTGATGCAGGCCATAGACATGAGCCCGAACGATGCCGTCGGACAATTCCTTTCGCCACTCGAGGGCCAGGCTGTCGCGGCTGGTTCGTCCGCCTGTTGTGGGATCGAGCGAGCCGAAGCGTCCCAGTGCGCCCGATTGCACCGCGCGCTCGGGAATCTGGTCGGTGCCGTTCCACTGCGCGCGGTAGAGCATGGCCGTGGCCTTGAAGCTCTGGGCGCGATTGCCCTGCGAATAGCGCAGCAGCGCGTTGACCCGCCGCAGCGCTTCGGGAACCTCCCAGGGACCGTCGTTGCCTTGCCCTTCGAATGCGGCAAGCAAGGTCCCCTCGGAACCCGCGGCCACCGAGCCGAGACCGAGCAGTCGGCGATATCCATTGCGTCCGAGCGTGAGCTGTGTCAGAGGCGAGGCCAGCCGGTCACGCAGCACCAGGCTGGCCGATCCGGCCGACGAAAAATCGCCGTTGCCCGCGAAGTAAGGTCCCTTGCGGTAGTCGATCCGCTCGATCAGTTCGGGGATCAGGAAATTGAGATCTGTGTAGCCGTGCCCGTGCGCATGAGTGGGCAGATTGACCGGCACGCCGTCCACGCTGGTCGCGAAATCGGTGCCGTGATCGAGGTTGAAGCCGCGCAGGAAATACTGGTTCGCCTTGCCGTCCCCGGAATGCTGCGTGACGATCATGCCGGGCACGAACTCGAGCACTTCCGCAGGGCGCATGGCCGGCCGGGTCTCGAGCAGGCGTGCGGTGATGGAGCCTTGCGACGCGGCGTCGGAGGTGCCGACGGCGTTGTTGTAGTGGCCCTTGATTTCGACAGCGGGCAGCACACTGCGTGCCCCGGCGTCGCTTGCGTGCGCACCTGCATCCTGTGCCCTCAGGTCTGCGGCTGGCAGACCGCACAGTGCGAGCGCAAACGCCCAGGTGAGCTGACGCATCGGAGGTGGACGGCGACTCAGTCGAGGCGGACGGGCAGGGCCTCGATCACGCGGAACCGCGTGCGCTGCGCGCGCACCGTCGGGCCGGCCCGCGACAGTCGCGGATGGCGCGACAGCAGCTTTCTGAAGGCGATGCTGGCTTCCATGCGCGCCACCGCGTTGCCGGCGCAAAAGTGCGGGCCATGGCCGAAGGCCAGGTGGCGATTGGGGTCGCGGCCGACATCGAACGCGTCGGGCTTGTCGAACATGCGCGGGTCATGGTTTGCCGCAGCGATGGCCACATGCAGGAAAGAGCCGGCCGCCAGACGCTCGCCAGCCACGGTGACATCGGTCCGCGCACGCCGATTGCCGAACTGCAGGGGACTCTCGGCGCGCAGCATCTCCTCGACCGCCGTGCGCATCAGCGCCGGGTCGCTGGCCAGACGGGCGCACTGTGCCGGATGGCGCAGCAGCAGATCGATGCCATTGGAGATGAGACTGGCGGTGGTGTCATGGCCGGCGTTCAACATGAAGATGCTGTTGTGGATGATCTCGAGCTCGGTCAATCCGCCGCCGGCATCGTGCGACTGGATCAGGGCCCACAGAATGTCGGTGTCCTGCGCCTGCGCCGGATGCGCACGCTTCCAGCGGATCAGTTCGCGCAGGTAGGCCTTGAAGTCCTCCACTGCGCGGTTGCCCGCGGCCAGTTGTTCGGGGGTGCGGCTAGGGTCCAGTCCTCCCAGGATCAGGTTTGCCCATTCCCGCAGCGGCTCTCGCTCGTCGCGCGGCACGCCCAGCAGATCGCCGATCAGGTTCAACGGAACGGCGATGGCGAAATCACCGACGATGTCCAGGGTCTGACGTTCGGCCGCGCGGTCGAGCAGTTCATCGACCATCTGTTCCACCCGGTCCTGCAGTCTTCGCAGGGTCTGGGCCGCGAAGAACGGCGCGAGCAGCTTGCGCACCCGCGTGTGATAGGGCGCGTCGTTGAACACCAGCGACATGGTGTGGTGCTCGAACAGCGGACTGTCGCCGAACTTGGGCCGGAAATCGACCTGCTTGTCCGAACTGAATCGTTCGGCGTCGGTCAGCACGTCGCGCACATCGTCGTATCGGCTGACGATCCATGAACCGTCGGGTTGCCGACACAGCGGACTGCTTTCGCGCAGTGCGGCCAGATGCGGATAAGGATCGTCGACATAGCCTGCTGGCGGATCCGCCAGGACGAAGGCCGAGGGCGAGGCTTGATGAACTGTCATGGCGAGTCGCCCCCAGGGGCGCCGTGGCGGTGGCGGTGATGCAGGTCGGGAAGGTGCGCGTGGCTGTGGCGCAGGGGCAGATGGCGGTGCGGATGGGAATGCGGCTCGCGGCCATCCCAGGGTTCGCTGTGCTCATGACGGTGATGCTCGTCGTGCGTGTGCGCATGCTGGTGTTCGAGCGGCTCGTGGCGATGCGCATGGGCATGGCGTTCGGTCAGCACAAGCATCGTGGCCGCGGCCATCAGCGCGACCGCGCCGAGCAGCCACCACGATCCTGGCTCGCCCAGCACCAGCACCGCAAATGCGGCGCCGAAGAACGGCGCCGTGCCGAAGTGTGCGGCAGTCCGCGCGCTGCCCAGATGACGCAGCGCCAGGATGAACAGCACCAGGCTCAACCCATAGCAGAGTGCCCCGATCGAAAGACTGGTCGCCGTGGCCTGCCATACGGGCAGGGGCTGGTCGAGCCCCAGCGCGATCGCGGCGTTGACGGTGCCTGCGGACAGACCCTTGACCATCGCGATCCAGACTGGGTCGCCACCCGAGATCTTTCGGGTGAGGTTGTTGTCGATCGCCCAGAGCAGGCAGGCGAGCACGATGGCCGCGGAACCGGCCAGCACGGTCGGCGTGGCCTGCGGCCAGGCCAGCAGCGCGCTGGCCGACACCATCAGGCCGGCGGCCAGCCAGACGCGTGCCGTCACCGATTCATGAAAGAGCAGGGCAGCCAGGAGCGTGGTGAAGAGGCCTTCCATCGACAGCAGCAGTGACGCCGAGGAGCCGCTGACCGAGCGCAGCCCCCACATCAGCGCCAGCGGACCGGCCACGCCGCCCGCCAGAATGCAGCCGGCAAGCCAGGGAAAGTCGGAGCGCGCCAGCGGGGCGCCGTCCCGGCGCTCGCGCATCAGCACGCGGCGCATGAGCCGCCAGAGCAGCAGCGCCAGCCCGCTGCCCAGATAGAACAGAGACGCCAGCCAGACCGGCGAGACATCGGCGCCCAGGGCCTTGGCCATGGGTGCGCTGACGCCGAACAGCGCTGCCGCCAGCAGCGCGTGGAGCGCGGACCGCTGGGTCGACAGGTCGATCACGATGTTCGGGATCCGTGCCTGTGATGGCGGCCGCGCGTCCGGACGCGTTCAGTTGCCGGTGAACTGCGGAGGACGCTTCTCCATGAACGCGCGTGCCCCCTCCTTGTAGTCGCTGCTCTTGCCGCAGGCCGCGATCGCTGCCTGTGCGGCCGCGAAGCGCGCCTCGAGCGCCTGCGCCGGACCGGGCACGCCGTGCGAGGCCAGCAGCGCTTCCATCGAGCGCTTGGTGGCATGCAGCGTGAGGGGCGCATTGCCGGCGATGTTCTCGGCCAGCTTGGCCACCGTCGCGTCGAGTTCGCCCGGGGTGGTGACCTGCAGCACGAAGCCCATGGCCGCCGCATCGGCCGCACCGAAGATGCGCGCCGTGTAGAACAGCTCGAACGTGCGCTGGGGACCCAGCAGCGACAGGAAGCGCGAGACACCGGGCGTGCCGTAGCCCAGGCCCAGACGTGCGGCCGGCATCCGGAAGCGCACGTCGTCCGAGCAGATCCGCAGATCGCACGCGGCAGCCAGACCGAGACCGCCGCCCATGCAGATGCCGCGGATCTTGGCGATGGTCGGCTTGCGGTTCTCGACCGGGGCGCGATATCCGGCGTCCACTGCAGCGCCGTAGATGGCCTGCGCCGCATCGTCGTTGCGGTTGCTTTCGAACTGCGAGATGTCGGCGCCCGACACGAAGGCCTTGTCGCCATCGCCTTCGAGCACGATGACGCGGACCGCCGGATCGGCGTCGAGCTCGGCGATCGCCTTGGGAAGCGCCTGCCACATGCCAAGGCTCATGGCATTGAACTTGGCGGGATTGGACAGAACGATCGTGCCGATGGCACCGGCGCGACGAATGAGAACTTCAGGCATGCAAACTCCGGATCAATTGGAAGGGCGGTGCGCGGATTCTGGCACGATCCGCGGGGCGCCATAGCTGCTGGCGACCACTTTCGGGGCGGACCGGCGACGTTCCGGAAACGGCGTCGCGCGACGCGTGAAGGGCCGCGCCGCGCCGTCACCCCGCCCAGGCGCCGATGGTAAGCTCGAGCGCCCTCACTGCCCGGTCTGCCCATGCCCGTCCTGTCTGGAATTCCCGTCGACTTCCTGCTGTTCGGTGCCACCTTGCTGGGCGTGGCCTTGTTTCATCACCACACGCTGCGCGTGGCGCTGATCGGCCTGGCCGTCATCACGGCCTACAAGGTGCTGGTCACCGGCTTGCCGAGCGGCCCGGGTGTCGCCGGACTGCTGGCCCACCTCGGACACGAATGGGTGATTCTTGCCAATCTGTTCGGGCTGCTCGTGGGCTTCGCGCTGCTGTCGCGCCACTTCGAGGAGAGCCAGATTCCTGAAGTGCTGCCGCGCTTTCTTCCGGACGACTGGAAGGGCGGGCTGTCGCTGCTTTTCATCGTCTGGATCCTTTCTGCGTTTCTGGACAACATCGCCGCGGCGCTCATTGGCGGAACCATCGCGCGCCATGTGTTCCGTGGCCGCGTGCACGTCGGCTATCTGGCGGCGATCGTGGCCTCTTCCAACGCGGGCGGCGCATGGTCTGTCGTCGGCGACACCACGACAACGATGATGTGGATCGCCGGCGTCAGTCCGCTCGACGTGCTGCGGGCAATCGTCGCATCGGCCGTGGCAGTGATCATCTGCGGCATCCCGGCTTCGCTGCAGCAGCACCGCTATTCTCCGATCCAGAAAGACGAGGGACCGCACCGTCCCGTGGACTGGGGGCGAGTTGGCATCGTCGCCGTCATTCTCGCGTCGGCGATCAGCGTGAACGTGTATGTGAACAGTTCGCTCGGTGCCCTGGGCGAGGCCTTTCCCTGGCTCGGGGCAGCGGTCTGGATTGCGCTGCTGGCCACTGCGCCGATCCGCCGGCCCGACTGGTCGCAGGTCAAGCCGGCGGCGCGCGGATCGGTCTTCCTGCTGTCGCTGGTCCTGTGCGCCAGCATGATGCCGGTCGAGAAGCTGCCGATCGCCTCCTGGCAGTCGTCGCTGGGGCTGGGCTTCGTCTCGGCGGTGTTCGACAACATCCCGCTGACCGGCCTGGCGATCAAGCAGGGCGGCTACGACTGGGGCACGCTGGCCTATTCGGTCGGCTTTGGCGGATCGATGCTCTGGTTCGGGTCTTCGGCGGGCGTGGCTCTCGCCAGCCAGTACCCGGAAGCGCGATCGGCGGCACAGTGGCTGCGCCACGGCTGGCATGTGCCGCTCGCGTATGTGGCTGGCTTCTTTGTCATGCTGGCCGTCATGGGCTGGCACCCGACGCCTAAGCGGTCCGCGGTCGCCCCGGCTGCGTCGCAGCAGCGGGTTGCCGTTTCGCTGCGGGCACCGGTGTCCCTGACGCCGGTGGACCGGATTGCGTTTTCCGTCCCTGCAATGGCTCCCCGCCTGACGACCTGATCTTTGCCTCCGTGCTATCGTCGAATCGATCCGGAATCTCCCGCCGGACCGGTCCTGCACGGTGAGCCCATGAAGCGTCCGATCCTCTACAGTGCATCGCGCCGCACCCGCCCCGGCCCCGCGGCCGGCGTGTCCGCTAGAGCACCCCGGGCGGCGGCGCCGGGCGGGCAGGCTGAAGCACCCGCGAACGGGTCTGCCGGCTCGCACCGACCGGCCGAGGGCGGCAGGTCTCAGGCCGAATCATCGGGTGGCGCGGCCGATCCGCCACGCAGATCCGATCGACCATCGGCACCTGCCGCGGCCCCCACTGCGCAGGTCGCCCCCGCCCCGGCTGACGCACCGGCAAAAGGTTGGCGGGCGCGCCTGCAGCCCTTGCGCGGCCAGGGGCCCACCCGTCGCCCGTTCAGTTGGCTCGTCGCGCTGGTCGTGCTCGGCACGCTCGGCTGGCTCGTTCGCGCCACGCTGATGATGCCGGCGGGCGGATTCTCACAGGAGGACATCGACGCCGCGGTCACCCGGTCGCTCGAGACGGTCACGCTGCCGTCACAGGCCGCCCGTGCCTACGAAGTGATCAGGCCCTCGGTGGTGCGCGTGCAGGCCAGCCGAGACGACGAGCCCGGCAGCGCCCCGGGCAAGGCAGGGGCTCGCAGATCGTCGCCCCCGGGCG
>DAONCJ010000059.1:0-12074 GCA_035401985.1 Burkholderiaceae bacterium
CAAGGCGGCGGCGAAGGCAAGAAGGCCGACGACGACGTGGTCGACGCCGACTTCAAGGAAGTCAAGCGCGGGTAAACCGCCCCGCCGCCTGGCGCCGGCCCCTCCGCGATGCTGTCGCGAGAGTCGCGCATTCGGACCGCTGCCCGTTCATTCGGTCGGCGGTCCGTTCCGCTTGAGGGTTCGGGATCGTGGCGGCATTCGGAGCGCCGGCCGTTGATGGCCGCAACACATTGGATGGCCCCGCAGGGGCACGGGAACGACTGAATGGCCAAGCGTGATTACTACGAGATTCTTGGAGTCGCCAAGAACGCGACCGAAGAAGAACTGAAGAAGTCCTTTCGCAAGCTTGCGATGAAGCACCATCCGGACCGCAATCCGGACAACAAGGAATCCGAGGAAAAGTTCAAGGAGGCCAAGGAGGCCTACGAGATGCTTTCCGACCCCAAGAAGCGCGAGGCCTACGACCGCTTCGGTCATGCGGGCGTCGACCCCAATGCCGCGGGCATGGGCGGGGGCGCGGGCATGGGCGGCTTCTCGGATGTGTTCGGCGACATCTTCGGCGACATCTTCGGTCAGGGCCGCGGTGGCGGTGGCGGGGGGCGCAGCAACGTCTATCGCGGCGCCGATCTGCGTTACGCGATGGAGATCACGCTCGAACAGGCGGCGGCCGGCTATGCCACCGAAATTCGCGTGCCGAGCTGGGAGGGCTGCGAAACCTGCAGCGGCACCGGCGCCAAGCCGGGCACCAAGCCGAAGGTGTGCACGGCCTGCGCCGGTCAGGGGACCGTGCGCATGCAGCAGGGTTTCTTCTCGATCCAGCAGACCTGCCCGACCTGCCATGGCAGCGGCAAGGTGATCCCCGAGCCGTGCACCACCTGCGACGGTGTCGGCCGCACCAAGAAGACCAAGACGCTTGAAGTCAAGATTCCGGCCGGCATCGACGATGGCATGCGCATCCGCCTGACCGGCAACGGCGAGCCGGGTGTCAACGGTGGGCCCTCGGGCGACCTGTACGTCGAGATGAAGGTCAAGGAACACCCGGTGTTCCAGCGCGATGGTGACGATCTGCACTGCGAGATACCCATCTCGTTCGTCACCGCGGCGCTCGGAGGCAAGATTCAGGTGCCCACGCTGCATGGGCGGGCCGAGATCGAGCTGCCCGAGGGCACCCAGACCGGCAAGACCTTCCGTCTGCGCGGCAAGGGAATCAAGGGCTATCGGTCGAGCTATCCGGGCGACCTGTACGCCCATGTCGCGCTCGAAACGCCGGTCCGGCTGAACGACAAGCAGAAGAAGCTGCTGCGCGACTTCGAGACCACGCTGCAGGACCCCAAGCACAGTCCCCAGTCCAAGGGCTGGATGGACAAGGTGAAGGACTTCTTCCAATAATCCGGCGCCCGGCGACGGGTGGCGCGCGGCTGTCTGATAGATTGGTCCGGACTCATCGGACCAGACAAAGGACGACCGTGACGCGTTTTGCATGGGTGGCAACCCTTCTCTGGGCGCTCGTCTCCAGCGGCGCAAACGCCCAGGTCGGTGACTTTCCGTCCAAGCCGATCCGCGTGATCGTCGGCTTTGCCGCCGGCAGCGGCGCGGACTCGACGGCCCGGCTGGTCGCCGAACAGATGCAGCGCACCTTGGGTCAGTCGGTGCTGGTCGAGAACAAGCCGGGCGCCAGCGGCGCGATTGCCGTGCAGCACGTGAAGGCGCAGCCGGCGGACGGCCACACCCTTCTGCTCGCTTCGTACTCGCCGATGTCGGTGAACCCGATCGTCATGAAGAACCCGGGCTACGACTCGGTCAACGACTTCAAGGCGGTGCACGGCCTCGTGCGCAGCGCCACCGCCTGGTTCGTGGCAAACGAGTCGCCGCTGCGCACCATCGGCGACCTGATCGCGGCGGGCAAACGCAAGCCGCTCACTGTCGGCTCGTATGGCGCCGGTTATCAGCTGAGCATCGCCTGGCTCGCCAACCTGACCGGCTCGCAGCTCACCTATCTGCCCTACAAGGGGCAGGGCCAGGTGGTGACCGATGTGATCGGCGGCCAGATCGACGCGGGTGCCGGCGACCTGGGCGGCGTGATGGCGCTGATCCAGTCGGGCAAGCTGCGCGCACTGGCAGTGGCCAGCGACAAGCGCCTGAGCGGGCTGCCCAATGTGCCGACGATCATGGAGACTCAGCCGGGCTACGAGAACTACGGCTGGACATCCCTCTTCGTGCGCGCTGAGACGCCGCCGGCGGCGCACGCGAAACTCGTCGATGCTGTGAGGAAGGCGATGGCCTCGCGCGAGACCCTCGATTACCTCGAGGCGCGCAACAGCGTTGCGCTCAATCTGGGGCCCGACGAGATGGGCAAGTACCTGCGCGACGAGATCGCGCGGTTCCGGCGCGTCGCCGAGGCCGCCGGCATCAAGCCCGAGTAGTCGGGGTCCGGCCGCGGCAGCGCTAGGTGGTCCGCGCGGTGCGCTCAGCCCAGGGCAGGGCGCGCAGCTGCGCCTCGGCCACCGCCGCCGGCGCCAGCCCCAACTCGGCGCACAGAGCCGACAGTTCGGCCGGGTCCGGGTCTTCGCAGCATTCGACCAGACGCAGCAGGCGGCCCAGCGGACCGATCCTCCCGATCAGGGCCAGCGCGATCGCGGGCGACGGCTTGAGCGCCACGACCAGCCGCTCGGGCGTCAACTCCATCATGGCGGGCAGCACCGACAGCAGTCCGGTGAAGAACGCATCGCCACTGTCGATCGGTGCCGCGAGCTGCGGGCTGAGCACCTCCATCAGACGACCTCGCAGCGTGGCGGTGTTCGACATCACCGAGTTGGCGCCCGTGTCCACGCTGGCCGTGACCAGGGACAGGCCCAGCCAGCGGGCCAGGGGCCGATAGCCGATGATGGTCAACGCTTCGCGCAAGGTCCGCACGCGGGTCTGAAGCCCGAGCGCGGCCGAGTTCGCATAGCGCATCAGCCGAAAGGCCAGCGCCGGGTCGGCGCGCAGCGCCTGCTCGAGTTCAGCCAGTGGCGCTTCGGCCTGGGCCAGCCCGAGGGCGCGCAGCACGCTGGCATAGGCCGGATCGACCCGGTCGCCGCCCGGCTGCGGATCGCGCACGAACCAGTCGCCTTCGATCAGGTCGCAGCCCGCCGCCTGCGCGGCCTGGCGCGCGCTGAGGCTGCGCACCGCGGTCGCGATGACCCGGGCATGGCGCCGGTGCAGCGCATCGACATAGCGGGTCAGGTGGCCGGCGGGCACGCAATCGGGATTCACGCCGGCGTATTCGGCCGATGACAGACGGCCGAGCCAGTCCGACCTCGGATTGACGTCGGTCAGCGCCAGACGCACGCCGCGAGCGCGCATCGCATCGAGCTGGCTCGTGCTGCCTGCCGGGTCGCTGGCATCGCCGACGGGGCAGAGCACGACCCGGCTGCGGCTCAGGGCAGGACCACAGGCCTGCCGCAGTTCGCCCGGCTGCACGTCGACGAACAGGCGCGCGTCCGGCGGGTCGCCCGCCAGTCGATCGAGCAATGCACTGGTGCCGCCCTGGGACACGCGCAGCCGGTAGCCGACGAGGCGGTCGCGCCGGTCGACGATCGGCATGCGGGTCAGCGCAAAGGCAGGCGGCATGTCAGGGCGGGCAGCGGCGCAGGGTCATCGACAGATTATCGGCAGGCTGCGCAGGCCTTGAGGCGAGCGCCCCCGACGGGCCGATCGGCGTGCACCAAGGTGGGACGGCCGGTGACCTGACGTACCATCCGATCAGGATGCGTGGCAGCGCCCGAACGGGTGGGCCGCACATGGCCTGCGAGGGGCGTTTTCTGGGATCGATCTGGAATGAAACTCACGTTCGGGGGGGCGGCCGGGACAGTCACCGGTTCGCGGCATCTGTTCCAGGAAGGCGGACACGCCTGGCTGCTCGACTGCGGCCTGTTCCAGGGCTACAAGCAGCTTCGCCTGCGCAATCGCGCGGCGCTGCCGGTCGATCCGGGGCGGATCGGCGCTGTCGTGCTCAGCCATGCCCATCTGGATCACAGCGGCTACCTGCCGGCGCTGGTGCGCGACGGTTTTCGCGGTCCCATCTACGCGAGTGCCGCAACGCGCGACCTGTGCGAGATCCTGCTCAAGGACAGCGCGCATCTGCAGGAAGAGGAGGCGCGGTTCGCCAACCGGCACGGCTTCTCGCGCCATCAGCCCGCCGAGCCGCTGTACACGGTGGAGGACGCCCTGCGGGCGCTGCGGCTGTTTCGCGAGACGCCGTTCGGCAGGGCGGTCGAGTTGGGAGAAGGCGTCTCGGCCACGCTCCAGCCGGCCGGACACCTGCTAGGAGCGGCCACGGTGCGCCTGACCCGCGGCACGCGCTCGCTGCTGTATTCGGGCGATCTCGGGCGGCCGAACGACAGCATCCTGCAGGCGCCGACGCCGATCGAGGCGTCCGACACCCTGATCCTCGAGTCGACTTATGGCGACCGGCGCCATGCCGCCGACGACGGCGAGGCGATCCTTGGCCAGCTGGTCCGCGAGGCGGCCGGGGCCGGGGGCTCGCTGCTGGTCCCCTCGTTCGCGGTCGGGCGGGCGCAGACGGTGATGCTCGCCCTGTCGCGATTGAAGGCGCGTGGCGACATTCCCGATCTGCCGGTGTTTCTCGATTCGCCGATGGCAATCGATGCGACGGCGCTGTACCGCAAGTACCGGACGCTGCACCGGCTGACCGTGGCCGAGTGCCGCGCGATGTGCGGCGTCGCCCGGCTGATCAACACCCCCGAGCAGTCCAAGGCGCTGGCCAATCTGCGCATGCCCGCGGTGATCATCGCGGCCAGCGGCATGGCCACGGGCGGACGCGTGCTGCACCATCTGAAGACCATGGCGCCCGATGCGCGCAACCGGATCCTGTTCGTCGGCCACCAGGCGGGCGGCACCCGCGGCGCGCACCTTGTGGAGGGCGCAACGGAGCTGAAGATCCATGGCGAGTGGTATCCGGTGCGCGCGGGCGTGCGCCAGATGGACGTCTGGTCGGCCCACGCCGACGCCGACGAAATCATGGCCTGGCTGCAGCCCGCCGCACGGGCGCCGGACCGGGTGTTCCTGGTGCATGGCGAAGCGAACGCCGCCGACATGCTGCGCCAGCGCATCGAGGAGCGACTGCGCTGGCCGGTCGAGGTGCCCGAGCACCTGCAAAGCGTTCAGATCGACTTGTAGACACAGGACCCTCCACCATGCAGGTCGTTCATTTCCGTCGGCCGACTGGCCATCCCAAGGGCCGCCCGATCGAGGCGGCGGCGCGCGAACGGGTGCGCGCGCTGCTCGGTCCGGGGCCCTTGCGTCGCGATCTGCTGATCGAGTGTCTGCATCGCCTGCAGGACGCCGAGGGCAGCCTGTCGCTGGGGCTTCTGGGCGCGCTGGCCGAGGCCATGCGCCTGGCGCCCGCCGAGGTCTACGAGGTCGCGAGCTTTTATCATCACTTCGACGTGCTGGCCGACGGTCAGCCCGCGCCGCCCGTACTGACCGTGCGGGTGTGCGAGTCGCTGTCCTGTGACATGGCGGGCGCGCGCGCGCTGCTGGCCGGTCTGCGCGAACGGCTTGGCGACGCGGTGCGTGTCCAGCCCGTGCCCTGCGTCGGGCAATGCGATGGCGCGCCGGTGGCGGTGGTCGGCCAGCGGCCGCTGCGCGGCGCCACGCCCGACGCAGTGGCGGCCCTGGCAATGGACGCGCTGGGGCGCGGATCGCTCGGCGCCTCACTGGCGCGCCTCCACGGCCTGCGAGGCGCGCCAGTGTCCGCCGCCGCCTGTGCCCCGGTATGTCCAGGCGCGTGCCGCGGGCGCTTACGACATCGTCGCGGCGCTGCATGCCGGCTCGCGCGACCGCGAATCGGTGTATGCCGAGCTCGAGCGCGCCGGCCTGCGCGGCCTGGGCGGCGCCGGCTTCCTGACCGGACGCAAATGGCGGATCGTCGCCGGCCAGTCCACCGCGCCGCTCATGGTCGTCAATGCCGACGAGGGCGAGCCCGGCACCTTCAAGGACCGCCATTGGCTCGAACGCGATCCTCACGGGTTTCTGTGCGGCCTGCTGATCGCCGCCTGGGCGGTGAAGGCCACGGCCTGCTACCTCTATCTGCGTGACGAATATGCCGGATTGCGGGCGATGCTCGAGCACGAGATCGCGGCGCTGGTGGCCGATCCTCCGGTGCCCGCCGAGGCGATGCCCGAACTGCATCTGCGGCGCGGCGCCGGCGCCTACATCTGCGGCGAGGAAAGCGCGCTGATCGAATCGATCGAGGGTCGCCGGGGCACGCCGCGGCTGCGCCCGCCCTATGTGGCCGAGGTCGGCCTCTTTGGTCGCCCGACCCTGGTCAACAATGTCGAGACGCTGTTATGGGTGCCGCAGATTCTGGCCCGCGGCGCCGGCTGGTTCGCCGGCCATGGCCGCCGCTCGCGCACCGGCCTGCGCTCGTTCTCGGTCTCGGGCCGGGTGCGCGAGCCGGGCGTGAAGCTGGCGCCGGCGGGCATCTCGGTGCGCGAGCTGATCGACGAGCATTGCGGCGGCATGGCCGAGGGTCATCAGCTGTACGCCTACCTGCCGGGCGGCGCCTCGGGCGGCATCCTGCCCGCCGCGCTGGCCGATCTGCCGCTCGATTTCGACACCCTTCAACCCTACGACTGCTTCATCGGGTCAGCCGCCGTGATCGTGCTGTCCCAGGCCGATCGGGCGCGCGATGCGGCGGTCAGCATGATGCGATTCTTCCGCCACGAGTCCTGCGGCCAGTGCACCCCCTGCCGCGTCGGCACGGCGAAGGCGGAGGTGCTGCTTCAGGCTCCGGACTGGGATCAGCCGCTGATCGAGGCCCTGTCGCGCACGATGATTGATGCGTCGATCTGCGGGCTGGGACAGGCGGCCCCCAATCCGGTTCGCTGCGTGCTGAAGTACTTCCCGCATGAAGTGCAGTCGGCTTCGCAGGAGGCTGCGCGATGACGATCGCGACGCAGCAATCCACGGTGGCCACGATCGAATTCCTGCTCGATGGCTCGCCCGTGCAAGCCCGGCCGAACGAATCGATCCTTCAGGCGGCAGCGCGCCATGGCGTGGAGATTCCGCATCTGTGCTTCAAGGAAGGCTATCGCGCCGACGGCAACTGCCGCGCCTGCGTGGTCGAGATCGCCGGCGAGCGCACCCTTGCGCCGTCGTGCTGCCGGGCGCCCAAGCCGGGCATGCAGGTGCAGGCGAGCAGCGAGCGGGCGCAGGCCGCCCAGCGCATGGTGCTCGAACTGCTGCTGGCCGATGCGCCGGCGCAGCCTGCGCGTCCGGACGACGAACTGCAGCAGTGGGCCCGGGAGCTCGGCGCCCGCCGCGACCGTTTTGCGGCCCGCGAGCAGCCGGCCGTCGACCGGTCCCATCCCGCCATCGAGGTGAGCCTGGATGCCTGCATCCAGTGCGGGCGCTGCGTGCGGGCCTGCCGCGAGGAGCAGGGCAATGATGTGATCGGCTATACCGGCCGCGGCGACCAGGCGCGCATCGTCTTCGACATGGGCGACCCGATGGGCGCCTCGACCTGCGTGGCCTGCGGCGAATGCGTCCAGGCCTGTCCGACCGGCGCACTGTCGCCGCGTCTGCCCGTGCACGATCCGCAGGCCGGCGAACGGGCGGTCGCCCGGCCGGGAGATCGTCAGGTGGACTCGCTGTGCCCGTTCTGCGGCGTCGGCTGCCAGGTCACCTACCACGTCCATGACGAGCGCATCCAGCGGGTCGAGGGCCGCGATGGTCCGGCCAACCAGAGCCGGCTGTGCGTCAAGGGCCGCTTCGGCTTCGACTATGTGCACAGCCCCGACCGCCTGACCGAGCCGCTCGTGCGCAAGGCCGGTCGGCCCAAGCGCTGGCAGTTCGAGCGCCTGAACGCCGACTGGCGCGACGATTTCCGCCCCGCCACCTGGGACGAGGCCCTGGCGCTGGCCGGCGGAACGCTGGCCGGCATCCGTGACGCGCACGGCCCGCGCGCCCTGGCCGGCTTCGGTTCGGCCAAGGGCAGCAACGAGGAGGCCTACCTGTTCCAGAAGCTGGTCCGCACCGGCTTTGGCAGCAACAACGTCGATCACTGCACGCGCCTGTGCCACGCCTCGTCGGTCGCGGCGCTGCTCGAGGGCGTGGGGTCGGGGGCGGTCTCGAACCAGGTCAGCGACGCGCTGGCGGCCGAGTGCATCTTCGTCATCGGCGCCAACCCCACCGTCAATCATCCGGTGGCGGCGACCTTCATCAAGAACGCCGTGCGCGACGGAGCGAAGCTGATCGTCGCCGATCCGCGCCGCACCGATCTGTCGCGCCTGGCCACCCATGCGCTGCAGTTCAGGGCCGACAGCGACGTGGCGATGCTCAATGCGCTGCTGCACGTGATCATCGCCGAAGGCCTGGTCGACGAGCGCTTCGTGCGCGATCGCACGACCCACTTCGGCGAGATCGCCGCCAATGTCGCGGCCTGCTCGCCCGAGGCCATGGCGCCGATCTGCGGCATCGACGCCGACACGCTGCGCGCGGTGGCGCGGCTGTATGCGCGCAGCCGCGCCTCGATCATCTTCTGGGGCATGGGGGTCTCGCAGCACGTGCACGGCACGGACAACGTGCGCTGCCTGATCGCGCTGGCGATGATCACCGGGCAGATCGGTCGCCCGGGCACCGGCCTGCATCCGCTGCGCGGCCAGAACAACGTGCAGGGGGCGTCGGATGCCGGACTGATCCCGATGATGCTGCCCGACTACCAGCGGGTCGACAACCCGGCCGTGCGTGCGCGGTTCGAGCAGTTGTGGGGCACGGCGCTCGACGCGCAGCCCGGTCTGACGGTGGTCGAGATCCTGCACGCGGCGCGGGCCGGAACCATCCGCGGCATGTACATCATGGGCGAGAACCCGGCCATGTCCGACCCGGACCTGTCCCATGCCCGCGAAGCGCTCGCCAGCCTCGACTGGCTGGTCGTTCAGGACCTCTTTCCGACCGAGACCGCGTCGCTCGCCGACGTGATCCTGCCGGCGTCCGCCTTCGCCGAAAAGTCCGGCTCGTTCACCAACACCGACCGCATGGTGCAGCTCGGGCGCGCCGTGCTGGCCCCGCCGGGGCAGGCGAGGCCCGATCTGTGGATCCTGGTGCAGATGGCCCGCCGGCTCGGCCTGGACTGGAGCCATGATGACCCGGGCGGCGTGTTCGAGGAGATGCGCTCGGCGATGGACTCGATCCGCGGCATTTCATGGGAGCGGCTGCAGCGCGAGGGCAGTGTGACCTACCCCTGCGATGCCGAGGACCATCCCGGTCAGCCGGTGGTGTTCATCGATCGGTTCCCGACCCCCGACGGGCGCGCCCGGCTGGTGCCGGCCTCATTCCGTCCGGGGGACGAGCCGCCCGACAGCGAGTATCCGATGCTGCTGATCACCGGGCGTCAGCTCGAGCACTGGCACACCGGCGCCATGACCCGGCGCTCGGGGGTGCTCGATGCGATCGAGCCCCATCCGACGGTGTCGCTGCATCCGGCCGACCTGGCGCGGCTGGGTGCCCGGCCAGGCGATCGGCTGCGGGTTGCCTCGCGCCGTGGCACCATCGAACTGCAGGCGCGCGCCGACGAAGGCGTGGCCCGCGGGTCGGTGTTCATTCCCTTTGCGTACGCAGAAGCTGCCGCCAATCTGCTGACCAATCCGGCGCTGGATCCTTTCGGCAAAATTCCCGAATTCAAATTTTGCGCGGTCGCCGTGACCGTGCCCATGCATGCGGGCGCCCTGCCTGCGGAGTGAAGCAACATGCCGTCCCTTTCCGATTTCAATGCCCGCAGCCTCACGGGCAAGCCGGTCGCCCTGAAGGCGTATGCCGGCCGCGTTCTGCTGATCGTGAACACCGCCAGCCAGTGCGGCTTCACGCCGCAGTACAAGGGTCTGCAGGCGCTGCAGGACAAGTACCATGCGCAGGGGCTCGATGTGCTCGGGTTTCCGTGCAACCAGTTCGGCTCCCAGGAGCCCGGCGATGCGCCCGAGATCGGCGCCTTCTGCGAGCGCAACTACGGCGTCACCTTCCCTATGTTCGAGAAGGTCGATGTCAATGGCAGTGACGCGCACCCGCTGTGGCAGTGGCTGACCAGCGAGGCGCCCGGACTGCTGGGGCTCGAGGCGGTCAAGTGGAACTTCACCAAGTTCCTGATCGCGCGCGACGGCACCGTGTTCAAGCGGTACGCGCCGCAGACTGACCCTGCGGCGATCGCCGCGGACATCGAAACCCTGCTGGCCAGGGAGTAAGCCGATGAGCACCAAAGCAAAAGCCGCCGCCGCGCTGCTCTGGCAGCACTGGCAGGGCCGCTCGCGCCTGTCCCACCTGCCATCCGAATGCCGGCCGTCCACCCGCGCCGAAGGGTATGCCGTGCAGGCCGAGCTGGCCGCGCTGGCCCGGCAGCCGGTCGCCGGCTGGAAGATCGCGGCGACCAGTTCGGCCGGTCAGCGGCACATCGGCGTGGACGGACCGCTGGCCGGACGCCTGCTGGCCGAGCGCCTGCTGCCCCCAGGGTCGGTGGTCAGCCTGGCCGGCAACCAGATGCGCGTGATCGAGGCCGAGTTCGCGTTCCGGATGGGCGCGGACCTGCCGCCGCGCGCAGGCGCCTATACGCAATCCGAGGCGATGGCCGCCGTGGCCTCGCTGCACGCCGCGATCGAGGTGCCCGACTCGCGCTACGAGAACTTCGCCACCGTCGGCGAAGCGCAGCTGATCGCCGATTTCGCCTGTGCCCGGTGGCTGGTGGTCGGACCGCCGATGCCGGCTCGCTGGCGCACGATCGACCTGGCTGCACACCCGGTGCGGGTGATGATGGGGCAGGTCGAGGTGGCGCTGGGGCAGGGCTCCAACGTGCTGGGCGATCCGCGGATTGCTCTGACCTGGATCGCCAACGAAGTGGCGCGTCACGGTCCGGGCCTGAGGGAAGGCGACCTTGTCACCACCGGCACCTGCGTGGCGCCGGTCGCGGTGTCCGAGGGTTACCGGATGTGCGCCGATTTCGGTGAGCTCGGCCGCCTCGAGATGGCGCTGGCGCCGGCCTAGCGCCCCTGGAAGCGGCACCGTCATGAAGGTTCTGCGGCGCTTCCGTTAGACTTCGATGCCTACGGCAGGCCCCGAGGGTGAGCGATGGGTCGGCCACCCCCAATCCTTCGCGTGGTCACTCGGTCATGAAAACCAATCTTTCGGAATTCGAACGCGCCAAGCGTGTGCTGGTCGGCGGCGTCAACTCGGCTGTGCGCGCGTTTCGCGCAGTGGGCGGCACGCCGCGCTTCATCGACCGCGCCGAAGGCGCCTACATGTGGGACGTCGAAGGCAAGCGCTACATCGATTATCTCGGTTCATGGGGGCCGATGATTGCCGGTCACTCGCATCCGAAGGTGGTCGAGGCGGTCCAGCAGGCGGCACTGCGCAGCCTGTCCTACGGGGCCCCCAACACGATGGAAACCGACCTGGCCGAGCGGCTGTGCGCGCTGTTTCCGCAGGTCAAGAAGGTGCGCTTCACGAGCTCGGGAACCGAGGCCGCCATGTCGGCCATCCGGCTGGCCCGCGGCTTCACCAAGCGCACCAAGATCCTTAAATTCGAGGGCTGCTACCACGGCACCGCCGACAGCCTGCTGGTCAAGGCCGGCTCGGGCGCGCTGGCCTTCGGCACGCCCAGCTCGGCCGGCGTTCCTGAAGACCTGGCCCGCCACACGCTGGTCGCGCAGTTCAATGACCTGGCCAGCGTCAAGGTGCTGTTCGAGCAGCACCCGGACGACATCGCCTGCGTGATCGTCGAGCCGATCGCGGGCAACATGAACCTGATCATGCCGGCGCCGGGCTTCCATCAGGGCCTGCGCGAACTGTGCACGCGCTACGGCGCGCTGCTGATCTTCGATGAAGTCATGACCGGCTTTCGCGTCGCGCTGGGCGGCGCGCAACAGGTGATCGGCGTGCAGCCAGACATGTCGGCGTTCGGCAAGGTCATCGGGGGCGGCATGCCGGTCGGCGCCATCGGCGGCTCGGTCGAGGTCATGGACATGATGGCGCCGCTGGGCCCGGTCTATCAGGCGGGCACGCTGTCGGGCAATCCGATCGCGATG
>DAONCJ010000060.1:0-11994 GCA_035401985.1 Burkholderiaceae bacterium
GCGCAGGCCGCTGGCGATCGATGTCGGCGCGCAGTTGCCGCATGGCGCGCTGCGGGTGTACGTGATGGGCGAGCGCGCAGTCCGCCTCGAAGCGGCCACCGACCAGGACATCGCGGCGATGCGTGCGCTGGCCTGCGAGGCGATGCAAGCCGGCGCCATTGGCTTTTCGACTTCGCGCAGCGTCAATCACAAGACGCTCAAGGGCGAGCCCACGCCCACACTGCGCGCCAATGAGGCGGAGCTAACCGGCATCGCCATGGGGCTGAAGGACGCCGGCGCGGGCGTGCTCGAATTCATCTCCGACTGGGACGAGCCCGACGCGGCCACCGAGTTCGGCATGATTCGCCGGGTGGTCGAACGCTCGGGACGGCCGCTGTCGTTCTCGCTGTTTCAGCGGCATAACGCGCCCCACGTCTGGCGCGAGCTGCTCGACATGACGGGTGCGGCGGCCCGTGACGGTCTGCCCATCCGCGCGCAGGTGGCGCCCCGCACGATCGGCGTGCTGCTGGGACTGCAGGGCAGCCGCAATCCGTTCTACACCTGCCCCTCGTACAAGGCGATTGCCGGACTGCCTCTGGCCGAGCGGGTGGCCCTGATGCGCAGCCCCGAGTTCAAGGCCCGGGTGCTCGAGGAGTCGCGCGGCTTCGCCGATGGCGATGCCATGCAGAAGCGGCTGTCCTCGTTCGACCGCATGTTCGTGCTGGGCGAGGTGCCCGACTACGAGCCGCCGCTGTCCGAATCGATCGCCGCGCGCGCCGCCCGCCTGGGCCGCCCGCCCGCCGATCTGGCCTACGACCTGCTGCTCGAGCACGATGGCCGCAGCTTCATCCTCGCGCCGTTTGCCAACTATGTATCGGGCAACCTGGACGTGTGCCGGGAGATGCTGCTCGACCCCAACACGATGCCCGGTCTGGGTGATGGCGGCGCCCACGTCAGCATCATCTCGGACGCCAGCTATTGCACCTATCTGCTCAGCCACTGGGGCCGCGACCGGCCCACCGGTCGCATCCCCATCGAGGAACTGGTTCGCAAGCAGACCTCGTTCAATGCGCACGCGATGGGCCTTGCCGACCGCGGTGTGCTGGCGCCCGGCCTGAAAGCCGACATCAACGTGATCGACTTCGATCAATTGCGTGTCGAGGCACCGACCATGGCCAACGACCTGCCCTCGGGCGGCAGGCGCCTGCTGCAGGGTGCGCGCGGCTACACCGCGACGATCGTCTCGGGCGAGGTGACCTACCGCGACGGACAGCCGACCGCGGCGCTGCCCGGGCGGCTGGTGCGCGTCAAGGCACGCCCGCGCCAGGCACCTCGACCCTGACGACATCGATACCGGCATCGCGCCTTTGCGCGGCCACGGGGCCGCTGCCCGACGCGGTGCAGACATAGAGGTCGCGGCGGTCCTCGCCGCCCAGCGTGCAGGCGAAGGCGTGGCGGCCGGCCGGCAGCGCAATCCGCTGCACGATGGCGCCGCCTTCGCGCACCCGCAGCAGGTCGGAGCCGCGCGCATCGGCGACCCAGATCGCGCCTTCGGCATCGAGGCAGATGCCGTCGGGGAAGTGCCCGGTGAGATCCGCAAACACGCTGCGACCAGTCAGTTGCCCATCGGCACTCAGGTCAAATCGGGTGAGGCGCTGGCCCATCGTCTCGGCAACGATCAGTCGCGCGCCGTCCGGCGTGATGACGCTGCCGTTGGGGAACATCATGTCGGTCGCCGCCGCGGCCACCTGTCCGTCAGGCTCGACCCGCATCAGTGTCGCGGTGCGTTCTGCCTCGCCCTTGTGGCGATCGAAACCGAAGTTGCCGATGAAGGCGCGTCCGCTGCGATCGACCACCATGTCGTTGCAGGGTCCGGTGGCAAAGCCGGACAGATCGGCGACCTGGACCAATCGGCCTTCGGCCAGTCGCATCAGCTTGCGGTCGAGCATCGAGACGATCAGCAGGGTCCCGTCGGGACGCCATCCCAGACCCGAGGGCTGTGAGGGCACGGTCACGATCGTCTCGAGCCGGCCCGCGGGATCGACCGCCAGCACCCGGTGCGTGTAGAAGTCCGAGAACCACAGACGGCCCTCGCGCCAGCGTGGCGCCTCGGTGAAGCTCAGGTCCCGCAGCACCGGCCGCAATGCGTTCTCGCTCATCGTCTGGTCTCCTTGATGCAGTGCCGGCCGAAGCCGATGCCCAGTCCGATTCTACCGACCATTCCACCAACTGAACGGTTCCCCTTGTTGCCCGGGATGCCGTCGAGTAGTGTCGATTCGTCTTCCCCTTCGTTCGCCCTTGCGAGGACCACCATGGCCGGCACCACCCACCGGACGTATGTCAGCTACATCGACCGGACACGCGAGCACTACGCGGCGCTCGGTTACACCAATCCGTATGCGTACGCGCATCACATTGAAGTCCCCTTCTCGCGGCCGTCCCGGCCGCTGTCGCAAAGCCGGGTCGCGCTGCTGACCACGGCCAGTCCCTGGCAGGACGATCCGTCGAAGCAGCACAAGCGCTTCGCGCGGCGCGAGGTGTGGTCGGCGCCCAGTGCGACACCGCCCGATCGACTGTTCACCGAGAACCTCGCCTGGGACAAGGAAAGCACCCACACGCGCGACGTCGAATCCTTCCTGCCGCTGCGGCGGCTGTCCGAAGCGGCAGCCGCTGGCCGGATCGGCAGCGTCGGTCCGCGCTACTACGGCATTCCGACCGAGTACTCGCAAAGCCGCACGATGGATCACGATGCGCCGGCGGTGCTGGCGCTGTGCCGCGAGGATCAGGTCGACGTCGCATTGATCGCCGCGCTCTGACCCGTCTGTCACCAGACCGTGAGTCTGGTCAGCCGGTATCTGGAGGCGAACGGCATCGCCACCGTGGTCGTCGGTTCGGCACGCGACATCGTCGAGGAATGCGGCGTGGCGCGCTTCGTGTTCAACGACTTTCCGTTGGGCAACCCGTTCGGCAAACCGTACGACGCAGCCATGCAGGCCGCGACCGTCGGCTATGCGCTCGATCTGGTCGAGCATGCGTTCCTGCCCCGCACCACGGTGCAGACGCCGTTCCGCTGGAGCGAGGACGAGTCGTGGCGCGCGGTGTACGCCCGCGTCGATCCTGACAAGGTCGAGGAGCTTCGGCGAGAGGGTGACGCCCGGCGGGCGCAGCAGAGTCAGGCCAAGGCATGAACACAAGCGCGCGATGAAGCAAGCCCGAGGGCGCCAGCTGGCCATTCTGTATCCCGGCGATCGCGCCGCCCGCGATCGTTCGGATCCGGCAGAAAGCCGCTTCGCCTCGCTGTTCACGGCACTCGCGGCCGCCGGTGTGCAGGCCGAACCAGCCATCTACAGCGATGAATTCGCCGATGAGGTGGCCGCGCAGATCGCGGGGGTCCGGGCCGTGCTGGTGTGGCACAACCCCGTCGAAGGCGGACGCACGCGAGCAGTCCTCGATGGCCTGCTGCGCGATGCCGCCGCGCGCGGCGTGCGCGTCAGCGCGCACCCGGATGCGATCCTGCGGATGGGCACCAAGGATGTCCTGTTGGCGGTGCGCGAGCTGCCGTTCGGCAGCGACGTGCATCGGGTGGCCAGTCTGGATCAGTTGCGCGACGAATTGCCAGCGCGGCTGGCGCGGGGGGCGCGGGTTCTGAAGCAGCAACGTGGACACAGCGGCATCGGGGTCTGGAAAGTCGAGCGGCGTGATGCGCAGTGCTTCGCCTTGCGGCAGGCCCAGCGCGGGGCACCGGGGGAACGGGTCGATTTCGCGACCGTCGTGCAGCGGCTCTCGCCCTACTTCGCGCGGGGCGGCTGCCTGATCGATCAGGCGTGGCAACCCAGGATGACTGAAGGGATGACGCGTGCCTACCTGGTGGGCGATCGGGTTGCCGGCTTCGGCCACCAGGCGGTCAACGCCCTCTACCCGGCCATCGACGGTGACGCCGCGCCCGTTCCCGGCCCGCGCCTGTACAGCGATGCGGACGATCCGCGCTTTCAGGAACTGCGCCGGCGGCTCGAAGGCGGTTGGGTGCAATTGCTTTGCCGCGCAACCGGCATGGCGGCTGGCGATCTGCCGCTGCTGTGGGATGCCGATTTCCTGCTCGGCGAGCCGCAGCCTTCAGGCTCCGAGCGATACGTGCTGTGCGAGATCAATGTGAGCAGCGTTTCACCCTTCCCTGACTCGGCCATCAATCCCCTGGTCGCAGCAGTTCGCGCCATGCTGTCCCTGGACGGCCGAACCGTGCCCTGACGACGCGCCGCGCAAGCAGCGCGTGCCTGTTGACGCGGCACTGGCATGGCGCTTCGGTGCGAACGGTGCCACCGACCCGATATCCAGAACGGTCGAGCGGAACGCCGCGGGACAGATCGAAGTCGAGCGCACAAAATGGATGGCAACCATCACCGGACATTCCATCATGAGCACCGCCCCCGCCAGTCCTTCCGCTAAGCCCGCCTCGAACCTGCCGCTGCAGGGCGTGCGCGTCATCGACATGAGCACCGTTCTGTTCGGACCGTTTGCCAGCCGCTGGCTTGCCGACTATGGGGCCGATGTCATCAAGGTCGAGTCGCCGGCCGGCGATTCGTCGCGAACCACCGGATTGGCGCGCGAGCCCGGCATGGCCACCGGCCAGCACATGGTCAATCGCAACAAGCGCAGTGTCGTGCTGGACCTGAAGCAACCGGCCGGGCATGACGCGCTGCTGCGCATGCTCGAGAGCGCCGACGTGCTGATGCACAACATCCGCCCGCAGAAGATCCGCGCGCTCGGGCTCGACGCAGCGGCGCTTCGTCCGCGCTTTCCGCGGCTCATCCATGCGAACCTGGTCGGATTTTCGAAGGATGGTCCCTACGGAGGCCGGCCCGCCTATGACGACATCATCCAGGGCGCCTGCGGCCTTGCCGATCTGATGCGCCGCCAGACCGGCGAGGTGCAGTATCTGCCCACCGTGGCGGCCGACAAGATCTCGGGACTGATCGGCGCCCAGGCGATCCTGATGGCACTGGTCGGACGGGGGCGCACCGGACTGGGCACGGAAGTCGAGGTGCCGATGTTCGAGAGCATGGTCGACTTCTCGCTGCTCGAGCATCTGGGCGGACAGGTCTTCATCCCGCCGCTGGCGCCACCCGGCTACGCGCGCGTGCTGAACCGCTGGCGCCGCCCCTACCGGACGCTCGATGGCCACGTCTGCGTGATGCCCTACACCACCGAACAGTGGCAGCGCTTCTTCAAGGAGGCGGGCGCGCCCGAGATGGCCGCCGATCCGCGGTTCGCGAACATGAAGCTGCGCACCCAGAACATTGCCGAGCTCTATGCGCGCCTGGGCGAGCTGATCGCCAACCGCACATCGAAAGACTGGCTCGAGACCTGCCAGCGGCTGGACATCCCGGCCGGGCCGGTCAACACGCTCGAAGCCCTGCCCGACGATCCGCATCTGCGGGCAGTCGGCACGTTTCAACTGGTGCCGGACGCCGACTCGGGCGGCGCCGTCCAGCTGACCCGTCCCGGCGTGCGGTTCGACGGCGAGGCGCCCACGCTGCGGGCGGCGCACCGCCTGGGTCAGGACACGCGGGAAGTGCTGCGGGAAGCGGGCTTCGATGAAGCGCAGATCGACGCCCTGGTGAAGACAGGTGCTGCCCAGCAGGCAACAGGCTACTGAAGAACGGATTCCCCAGGGGTCCGTCGCGGCCCCCACCGTCTGAAACGAAAAGGCTCGCCATGAAGCGCCGTGATCTGCTGTTGAATGCCGCCGCTCTGGCTGGCGTATCGCTGTCGGGCGAGACCTTGGGGCAGCCGGCGGGCAACTGGCCGACGCGGCCCATTCGCCTGATCCTGCCGTTTGCCGTCGGAGGCCCGACCGATGTGGCCGCCCGGCTCATCGCGGTCGCCCTCGGCGAGCAGCTGGGTCAGCCGCTGGTGATCGAGAATCGCCCCGGAGCCGGCGGCATCATCGCGACCGAATCCGTGATCCGCTCGGCGCCGGATGGATACACGCTGCTGTATCACACGGCCGGCCTGCCGGCGAGCGCCGCGGTGTACCGCAATCTGCGCTTCGATCCCCGCAAGGATGTCATTCCGGTGGGCATGTTCGTGCGTCTGCCGGCCGTGCTGGTGGCCAGCCTCTCAGTGCCCGCCACGGACCCGAAGCAGTTCTTCGCGTACCTGAAGACCAACCCCGGAAAGATGTCATACGGATCGGGTGGCGTGGGCAATGGATCGCATGTGCAGATGGAGTACATCCTGCGCATGACCGGCTCACAGGCGACACACGTTGCCTACAAGGGCAATGGACCGGCCATGCTCGACCTGGTCAAGGGCGAAGTCCAGTTCATGATCGATGGGCTGAGCACCGCACTGCCCTACATCCGCGACAAGCGCGTTCGCGCGATCGCCACGATGTCGACGTCGCGCGAGGCGCTGCTGCCCGATGTTCCAACCCTGGACGAGAGCGCCCTGCCGGGCTATTCCAATTCGGGATGGAACGGCCTGTTCGCTCCGCCCGGCACTCCCGCCGCGATTGTCCAGAAGCTGAACGCCGCGATCAACGCGACGCTGGCCCAGGCCGCCGTCAAGCAGCAGCTCGAACGGTTCGGACTCGGTCCCTGGCCGATGAGCACCGACGAGTTCGCCGCTCACTACGCCCGCGAGCTCGATCAAAACGTCAAGGTGGCGCGCGAGGCGAACATCTCGCTTGACTGATGACATCCACGGAGAACGCCATGAGCACATCACCCGCCACTGACCGGCGCCGCCTGCTGCGCGGCGCTGCCGCGTTCGCGCTCGGTGCACCCGCCGTTCTGAAGCCTTATCCGTCCGATGCGCAGGAGGCCGCGTTCCCCAACCGGCCATTGCACTTCGTCGTTCCGTTCGCGGCCGGCAGTGGCACCGACATCACCGGGTCTGGCGAAGCGGTGACCGCGGCTGCCAGCGGCCAGGTCGATTACTCGATCGTGGCCGGCGGCGCACTGGCGCCCATGCTGCAGGGCGGACGCATCCGGGCGCTGCTCTACACCGGCAGCAGGCGTCATCCGCTGGTGCCCGATGTCCCGACTTCAGCCGACGCCGGCCTGCCTGAGTTCCAGGCCCGCGCATGGACGGCATCAGCGGTGCGCAGCGGCACCCCCGCGCCGATTCAGCGAGAGCTCGAACAGCTTTTTGCGCGAGCCGGCAGGCACCCCGACGTGCTGCGTGCCGCCGAGGCGCAGGGTGCTGAAATCATGTCCCTGAACGCCGCGACCATGCGCCGATTTCAGGTGGACGAGATCAATCGCTGGAAGCGGCTGGTTGCCGACACCGGCATCACCATCGAATGACGCACCACGAGGACCATCCCATGGGACCGCTGTCCGACTTGAAGATCATCGAACTGGCCGGAATCGGCCCTGGCCCGATGGCCGCCACCGTGCTGGCCGACATGGGCGCCACCGTGCTGCGCATCGACCGCACCGTGCCGGCCGATCTCGGCGTGCCCAAGGGTGCGACCCGCTTCAATCTGCTGCGCCGAAGCCGCGAGACCATAGCGCTCGATCTGAAGGACCCGCGTGCCATCGAACTGGTGCTCGATCTGGTCGGGCAGGCCGATGCGCTGATCGAGGGCTTTCGTCCGGGCGTCACCGAGCGTCTCGGGCTGGGCCCCGAGGTGTGCCTCGCCCGCAACCCGCGGCTGGTCTATGGCCGCATGACCGGCTGGGGCCAGACCGGGCCTCTGGCGCAGGCTGCGGGCCACGACATCAACTACATCGCGATCACCGGCGTGCTCGAGGCCATCGGACGCAAGGACCAGCCGCCCTCGGTGCCTCTGGCGCTGATGGGCGACATGGCCGGGGGCGCGATGTACCTGGTTGCCGGCATCCTGGCCGCGCTTCACGAAACGTCCCGTTCGGGGCACGGTCAGGTGGTCGATGCGGCCATCGCCGAAGGTGCCGCGGCACTGGCGACGGCCTTCTATGGCAGCCGCGCGGCCGGCCGATTCAATCTGGAGCGCGGCACCAACGTCATCGACTCGGGGGCGGCGTTCTACGACGTCTACGAATGCGCCGACGGACGCTACATCTCGATCGGCCCCATCGAAGCAAAGTTCCATCGCGAGCTGCTGCAGCGCCTGGGGCTT
The DNA here is from genome assembly GCA_035401985.1 of Burkholderiaceae bacterium. Lineage (GTDB taxonomy): Bacteria > Pseudomonadota > Gammaproteobacteria > Burkholderiales > Burkholderiaceae_E > Quisquiliibacterium. Next base: position 8,084 of record DAONCJ010000060.1, read on the forward strand.
GCACCCGACGCATTCGATCCACACCTGGACCCCGCGCAATGGCCCCGTGCGCGCGAAGCGTTCACGCAGATCTTCCGGACCAGCACACGCCAGGCATGGTGCGAACTGCTCGAAGGGACGGACGTGTGTTTTGCGCCGGTGCTGAATTTCGACGAGGCGCCCAGCCATCCGCATTTCGTCGCGCGGGGCAGCTTCGTGGACGTGGACGGCGTGGTGCAGCCGATGCCCGCGCCCCGGTTCAGCCGGACCCCGAGCGCAGTGCCGCGCACGCCGGTCGATCCGGCGCGCGAAACCTTCGCCCGGTCGCTGCAGGGGTGGTTGCCGAACGAAGCGATTGCCCGGTGGGATGCGGCCTTCGACGCGAAGACTTCGTGACCAGATCCTAAAGGCAGTAAAAATCGACCATCGTCGGGATCCGATCGTTCATCAGGACCACTTTCTTCCCGGCGATCCGCCAGCCCTGCCCCTGGTTGCGCAGGTGATGCTCGTAGTGGCCGAACAGCAGGTGCGTCTGCGCGCTGCGCAGGTCCAGACGCTGGCAGTTCCAGCTCGAGTGGACAACGGCGTGACCGGATTCGCTTTGCACGCCCCGCACGCTGCCCACCAGGTGACAGGTGCGCGGCAGCACCGAAGACGCCTCCGACAGGCCCGAACGCACACGCCAGACGCGCTCCTCCAGGCCCGCGCGGCTGGGGTGGTACATCAGGGAGACTTCGCGCATCGGGTCATCGACCAGTTCGTGGTCGGTGCGCCAGGCGGGGACCCAGAACCAGGCGTCGGGATCGAACAGCGCGAGCCATTCGTCCCACTGCCGGTTGTCGAGGCAATGCGCCTCGCGCGCCAGAAGATCGCTGGCTTCGTCCAGCCGCAGGGAGGCGTTCATGGGGCGCTCCCGCTGCCGCTGTCGCGCACCAGCCCGTCTTCGAGGCGGCGCTGCCAGGCAAGGTACATCGCCTGACAGACCGTCTCGTCGGCCATCGAGAATGGCCCGCTCATCGATGACTGCGGCGTGATGCCGAGTTCGGCGGAATGTTCGTCTCCACCTGCACGCATCGCGGTGCTGCCCCGTGCGGCGCCCTGCTGCCACATCACCTCGCCGGCCTCGAAGCCCCGCTGACTGGACTCGAAGATGACCGTGTCGTCGGGCGTCGCCAGGCCGCTGGGGTTGAAGAAATCCTCGTACTGCCGGATGCGCCGGCGTCGCGCCTCGGCATCCTCGCCCACCGGAGCCACGCAGTAGGACGTGATCTCGGTCAGGTTGAAAGCCAGCGGCCGGATCACCCGCATCTGCAGTGCCGCGTTGGAGGCCAGCTGCAGATTGGGAAAGAGATTGAATTGCCGCGTGCGCATCATCCAGTCCGCATGGACGGCACCGACGCGCTGCGCCAGCGCTTCCCGTCCGGCATACAGCGGATGACGCTCCACCGGCGTGCGCGTCCACACCAGCGCATGTCCCTGCGCAAAGCCGAACGAACCCATGGCCTCCTCGACTTGTCGCCCGCCGTCGCCCTGCCAGATCGCAGCGGTCACGTCGGTGCGCTGCGGCGCCTGGGCTCGCTGATCGAGCAGGTTGAAGTACGACGGATGCACCGAGGTGAGGTGATAGGCGTCCAGCGTGTTCTCGAGCTGAAGCTTCCAGTTGCCGGCGAACGTGTACTGAACCCGGCCGGGTACAAGCTCGATGCCGCCGGGCGACTGATCGACAACCAGATCGAGAAAGACCCTGGCGTCGCCTAGATGTGACTCGAGCGGCTCGACGTCAGCGCGCAGGCTTGCGAACAGGAAGCCACGGTATTCGCCGAACCTGGCCACACGCTGCAAGCCATGGTCGTCGCGATCGAAGGAGGCGGGATAGCCCCCTTGTCCGCGCGCCCTGATCGCGATATTGCGACCGTCGCTGCCATAGGTCCAGCCATGGTAAGGACAGCGATGGGCTTTGCGGTTGCCTTGCGCCTGGGCGCACACCTGGGCGCCCTTGTGGCGACAGGTGTTATGAAACGCACCGACGACGCCTTGCGCGTCACGCATGATCAGCACCGGCTGGCGGCCGACATGAACCATGCGGAAATCGTGTGGAGCGGGCGTCTGACTGGCCAGGCCGACGAAGACCCAGCCGCCTTCGAACAGATGCCGGATCTCCAGGTCATGAACGGCCGGATCGCGATAGGCGTCGCGATGGATATGGAAGATGCCCTCTTCGGGACGGTGGTCGATCAGTGACCCGATCGGCGGTGCGTGAGATGGGCGGGGCATGGGGTCATTCTAAATCGGTGCGGCTGCGCCACCGACGGCGCGGGCGCGCCTGACGTCGTGGCCATCGCTGAGACGGACCGGGCGTCTGGACCGCTGGCGAATCGCAGTGTCACGAGAACACTTGACCCTCCCATCATGGGAATGTCGACACTGTGTCCATCGTTCTGGAGAGCCCCATGTCCGACAAGTCTGCAAGCGACGCTCCCCTGCACCCACAGACCGGTCACGATCGACATGCGCACGGGCATCAGCATGGACTTGGGCACAGGTGGCCGGATGGTTCGTGCCGGCGGTCATCCTGGTCGCCGCACTCACCTTCGTGGCATGGCTGTTTCTGGGACCGTCGCCTGCCTTCAGCTACGCGCTTGTCACGTCTGTGGCGGTGCTGATCATCGCCTGTCCATGTGCGCCGGGCTTGCGACACCGATGTCCATCATGGTTGGCGTCGGCAAGGGCGCCCAGCCTGGCGTGCTGATCCGCAATGCCGAGGCGCTGGAAAAGATGGAGAAGGTGGACACGCTGGTGGTCGACAAGACCGGCACCCTGACCGAAGGACGTCCGAAGGTTGTGCACGTCGAGCCGTCGAGCAGGCGGGCCGCTTCACGGCCGATGAGGTGCTCCACCTGCGACTTCGGGCCGTGAAGGTGGGGTGAGCCCAGCTTATGAAACCAGCCACCCGCCATCGACGTCCACCGTCGTGCCGGTGACAAAGTCGTTCTCGATCACGAACAGAATGCCCTTGGCGACCTCATCGGCGGTTCCAGCACGCGGAATCACATTGTTGGCCGTCTGCTTCTTGTAGAGCGCAGCCCGCTGTTCGCCCTGCACAGGCACCATCGGCGTGTCGATCGATCCCGGCGCGACCACGTTGATGCGCTTGGGTGCGATTTCGGGTGCGACCGCGCGAGCCATGGCCTCGACCGCGGCGCCGACACTGGACAGCGCGATCTGCCCGGGCTTGGCCTTGCGCGCCGGCGAACCGCTGACCAGGACGATCGCGCCATTGGGGCTCAGATGCTGGCCGCCCAGGCGCACCACGTTGGCATATCCCCAGAGCTTGTCGAACGAGGCCTGATAGCCGTCCAGATCCATCGACATGAAGGGGCCGAGGGCGCGGTCGCCGCCGGTGGCGGAGCTCACGAGGATGTCGAACGGTGCCAGTGACTCGAACAGCGCCGACATGGCAGCACGGTCGCGCACATCGCATTTCGCAGCCGTGATGCCGGCCGGCAGCTTGCCCGCCTTCTCGGGATTGCGGCTGATCACGGTGACCGATGCGCCTTTGGCCGCCAGCTGCTGGGCCGCTGCCAGACCGATGCCCGAGGTGCCGCCGAACACGATTGCCTTCTTGCCGGATACGTCCATGGTGTCTTCTTCCTTTGTGGATGCACAGAGTGATGGGTTGGGAACGGCTCAGGTGACCGGCAGCTTCAGCGCCTGCACCTCACGGATCCAGACCGGGCCGTCTTCGCGCCACATCCGCAGCGCTTCGGCCCGCCCTGCCACGCCTTCCGTGATGCCCATGCTGTCACGCATCGTGCGGCTGCGTGGGGTGTCGTTCGTCTCGACGGCCACTTTACCGAGAAAGTCGAGCACCTGCGCGGGAACCGAAGCATGCGCCACCATGGGGATCGCCGCCTCGAGCCTTGCCACCGGGC
>DAONCJ010000061.1:0-11958 GCA_035401985.1 Burkholderiaceae bacterium
CAGCGTGCACCAGGGCACACGGGTCATCACGGCCTTCGGCATCGCGACGGCCATCTCGGTGCCCCTGACCGGATGGCTGACCCAGCGTTTCGGCCAGGTGCGCCTGTTCGTCGCCAGCGTGCTGCTGTTCGTGCTCGCCTCCTGGCTGTGCGGACAGGCGACGTCCCTCGAATGGCTGATCGGCTTCCGGGTGCTGCAGGGGCTGGTGGCCGGCCCGATGATGCCCTTGTCCCAGACCCTGCTGATGGGCAGCCACCCGCCCGAGCACGCCGGGCGCGCCTTGGCGATCTGGTCGATGACCGTGCTGCTGGCGCCCATCGCCGGCCCGCTGCTGGGCGGCTGGATCACCGACAACGTGCACTGGCCGTGGATCTTCTACATCAACGTGCCGATCGGTCTGGCCTGTGCCGGCCTGACCTGGATGATCTATCGCCGCCGCGAATCGGTCATCCGCCGGGTGCCGGTCGATGCGGTAGGGCTGGTGCTGCTGATCGTCTGGGTCGGTGCGCTGCAGACGCTGCTCGACACCGGCAAGGAGGAGGACTGGTTCGAGTCCACCTGGATCATCTCGCTGGCGATCGTGTCCGGCGTGGGCTTCGTGCTGTTCCTGATCTGGGAGCTCACTGACGAACATCCCATCGTCGACCTGCGCCTGTTCGCCAACCGCAACTTCAGCTTCGGGGTCGCGGCGCTCGCCGGCGGCTTTGCGCTGTTCTCGGGCAACGTGGTGCTGCTGCCCTTGTGGCTGCAGCAGTCGATGGGCTACACCGCCACCTGGGCGGGGCTGGTGCTCGCGCCGGTCGGCATCGTGGCGGTGCTGGTCTCGCCGATGGCAGGCCGCGGCATCGACCGCGGCCTGGCGCGTCCGGTTGCAGTCGTCGCCTTCATCGCCTTCGCCTGGTCGTTCTGGCTGCGCTCGCTGTTCACCATCCAGGCCGACTACCTGACCATCGTCGAGCCGATGCTGCTGCAGGGTGTGGGCGGTTCGCTGTTCTTCATCGCGCTCAGCGCGATCTCGCTGTCGGAAATCCCGCCGAGCCAGATGGCGCTGGCTGCCGGACTGAGCAATTTCGTGCGCATCTCGGCCGGCGCCTTCGGCACATCGATTTTCGGCACCGCCTGGGATGCGCGCACGCAACAGCATCGGGTGCATCTGGTCGAGGGCGCCAGTCGCGAAGGCTGGGCGCTGGAAGGCGCGTTCTACGATTCATTGCGCGCCGCCGGCATGACCCTGGAGCAGATCCGCGCGCAGCTCGAGCGGCTGATCGACGTGCAGGCCCAAACCCTGGGCGCCAATGACATCTTTCTGGTGTCATCGGTGCTGTACCTGACCCTCATCGTGCCGGTGATGATGGCCCGGCCGGTGCGGGCCCGGCTTCGCGCGGCTGCGCCATCCACTCCCGCCGCTGCGCCTCGCCCGCCCGCACCGGTTCCCGCCGGGCCGCGCTGACCTGAAAGCTGACATCTTGAACATCGACGCCGAAGCACTTGCCCGCCTGAATGACAACCCGCTCTATCGCGTCATCGGCATCCAGCTCCATGAAGCGATCGACGGCCAGGCCCGTTCGACGCTGACACCCGATCCGCAGGTGTGCTGGCCGTCGGCCGGCCAGCCGCACGGCGGCATCCTGTTCACGGTGATGGACACCACGATGGCCTTCGCCGTGATGTCCGTCGCCGAACCCGATCGCGGCTGCGCGACGGTCGACTGCAGCATCCAGTATCCGGCGCCGGCCCGGCACGGGCCCTTCGTCTGCACGGCAGTCGCCGCCAAGAAGGCGGGCCGCACGGTGTTCGTGCGCGGGGACATCATGGATGCGCACGGCACGGTGGTGGCCTTCGGGCAGGCCACCTTCCGCATCATCGCGCCGAAGCACTGAGGCCGCCATGCACTGGTCAGTGTCGTGAGCCGCACGCCGCCCAACTTCGGGCCATTCGCCAGTGCGCGCGAACAGCCCTTCGCGCTGATTTTTTCGTGCGTCGGCGCGCCGGCGCTCGGGTACTACCTGACGATGTTCGGCATGCAGGCGCTGGGCCTGCCCGAATCGGATCTGCCGGGACAGGTCGCCATCTTTGCGCCGTTTGTCGCGGCCCGGCTGCTGGTGCGGCGCTGACTTCGCCCCGGAAGCGCTATTCCGGCGTTGCCGGGTCGCCGTCGCCGCCACCGTCGGCCAGCGCCTGACGGGCGAGCTCTTCGTCGCTCAGCGCAGGGGCGTCCTGCAACTCGGCCAGTTCGTCGAGCATGGACAGGGGCGCGGGGGTGTGGCCCAGCAGGACATCGTCCAGCCCCGGGTGAGGTGCCTTGATCTCCTCGTGGTCGAGCGGCGAGGGATGCAGCAGCGTGGGCGCCAGGGCGGGCAGGTTGGAGGCTGCGAGCTGCAACTGCTCGTCGACGATCTGGATGAGGGCGTTGTCGAGCGGCGTGTCCGGGGTTGTCATGGCGCATCTCCTGAAAAGGTGCTTCGCCGCATCCGCAGGGCCATCGACCGGGACGATGATGGCTGCAGACCCGGCAGCGGACGGTACTGCGTCTGCGCCGCTGTTCTCATTGTCCCACGTGCAATGCAGGGACTCCCAGTCCGCTTTATGGCCGAGTTTCTTGCCGTGGCGGCACTTCTTGCCCATCGTCGCTGATTGCCCGGCGAGCCCTGCGTCCCAGGGCGCCACCCAGGAGGACCGACATGACCATTCACGACTTCGAGACCGTCCGTTACGACAAGCCCGAGCCCGGCATCGCGCGGGTGATGATGAACCGGCCGCAGGCCCGCAATGCCCAGAATCTGCAGATGACCTACGACCTGAACGCCGCCATGGACATGGCGGCGCAGGACGATGAAGTCAAGGTGATCATCCTCTGCGGAAGCGACCCGCACTTCTCGTCGGGCCATGACCTGCGCGACGCAGGCCGTGACCGGCTCGGCGACGACCTGGGCCCGGTGGGGACCTGGGGCGGCTTCGGGCTGGGCGGCGCCGAGGGCCGCTTCGGCCGCGAGCAGGAGATCTACCTGCAGATCACGCGGCGCTGGCGCAATCTGCCCAAGCCGACCATTGCGCAGGTGCAGGGCAAGTGCATCGCCGGCGGGCTGATGCTCGCCTGGGCCTGCGACGTGATCGTGGCCAGCGACGACGCGCAGTTCTGCGACCCTGTCGTCACAATGGGCGTGTGCGGCGTCGAGTGGTTCGTGCATCCCTGGGAGCTGGGCCCGCGCAAGGCCAAGGAACTGCTGTTCACCGCCGACAGCTGGAGCGCCCGCGAGGCCGAGAGCTTCGGCATGGTCAATCGCGTCTACCCGCGCGAGACGCTCACCTCGTCGGTGATGGAGATGGCGCGCAAGATCGCCGCCAAGCCGAGCTTCGCGCTGAAGATGACCAAGGAGGCGGTGAACCGTTCGGTCGACCTGATGGGCCAGCAGAGCGGCATCGACCAGGCCTTCGGTCTTCACCAGCTCTGTCACGCGCACAACATGCTGCAGTTCGGCACCGGCATCGACCCGATGGGAATGCCCGGGGCCGTGGCGAACAAGCCGGTCAAGGCCTGAGCCGCGACGCCGTCGTCGCCTCGGCAACTGCCGGCGCACCATCCTGCCTCCCTCAACCGCACACCCTTGCATCACCACACGGAGCACAAATGAAGAAGTTGATCGGACGCTGCCTGGCCATGACCGGCCTCCTGCTGACCATCGCGGCAGCCTCACCCCTCGTGCATGCGCAGGACTACCCGAATCGACCCATCACCTGGGTCGTCGGCTTTGCGCCCGGCGGCGTAAGCGACCAGGGCGCCCGCTTCATGGCCAAGGTCTTCGGCGAGAAGCTGGGCCAGCCGATCGTCATCGACAACAAGGCGGGCGCGGGCGGTCTGATCGCGGCCGAGCATGTGTCGAAGGCCAACCCCGACGGCTACACGATCCTGTACGGCTCGAACGGTCCCTTCGGCAGCTTCAAGTCGCTCTACAAGAAGCTGCCCTTCGATCCGGTCACCTCGTTCACCTACATCCATGGATTCGGCTCGTCGCCGTTGATCCTCGCGGTGCCGGCCAGCTCGCGGTTCAAGTCGCTGAAGGAACTGGTCGACTTCGCACGGGCCAATCCCGAGAAGCTGACCTACGGATCGGTCGGCTCGGGCAGCGCCTCGCATCTGGTGGCCGAGCTGCTGGGCGCCAACGCGGGCATCAAGCTGACCCATGTGCCCTACAAGGGCTCGTCGCCCGCGATGGTGGACATGCTGGGCGGTCGGATCGACTTCGTCTTCGACTACTCGATCGTCGTCAAGCCGCAGATCGATGCCGGCAAGGTGCGGGCGCTGGGGTCCACGGGTGCGGTCCGGCTGACCAGCCATCCCGATGTGCCAACGATCACCGAGCTGGGCTACCCCGGCGTGCAACTCACGGCCTGGGCGACGATCATCGGTCCGGCGGGCATGCCGCAGCCGGTCGTGGACAAGATGGCCCGGGCGTTCAATGAAGCGCTGAAGGATCCGGCAGTCATCAAGTTCCACGACGATCAGGGCGTCACGCTGATGCCCGATGTGTCGGGCCCCCGGCTGCGCGACTTCATCCTGAAGGAGCAGGTGAAGTTCAAGGAACTGGTCGAGCGCTCCGGCGTCCCCCAGCAATGAGCGTCGCGCTGCGCGGCATCCGCGTGCTGGATCTCAGCGACAGCATCTCCGGACAGTTCTGCTGCCGGATGATGGCCGACTTCGGGGCGCAGGTGACCCTGGTCGAGCCGCCCGGCGGCTCGCCGATGCGCGCGATGCCGCCCTTCGACCCCGCGGCCGATGGCGAGGGCTCGCTGCTGTTCTTCCATCTGAACCTGGGCAAGGGCTCTGTCGTGATCGATCGCGCCACCGGGCAGGGCCGCACCCGTCTGCTCGAACTGGCGCGCGATGCCGACGTGATGGTGGTCGGGCCGGACGCGGACCGCGAGGCCTTGCGCCAGGCCAATCCGGCGAGCGTGGTGGCGCTGGTGTCCGACTTCGGCGACGACGGCCCGTACCGCCACTGGCGCGGCAGCGAAATGATCCTCCAGGCCTTGTCGGGGATGATGAACGAGAACGGCACCGCCGGCCGCGAACCCCTGTATGGCGTCGGCCACCGGGCGCAGTATGCGGCGGGTGTGGGCGCGTACATCAGCGTCCTGGCCGCCTTGTATGCGCGCAAGGCGATCGGCCAGGGACAGCTGGTGGCCCTCGATGTGGCGATGAACACCGCCGCGATGGCGCCGCCGGCCACCGTCGAGTACGCCTACAGCGGAATGCAGGAAGCCCGCGGCGAGAACCGTCGGCCGTTCATGGTGGTGAAATGCCGCGACGGCTGGGTCAGCGTCTGGGTGCATCCGTATGCGTGGGCCGCCTTCTGCCAGGCGGCGAAGATTCCCTCGCTCGAAGCCGATCCCCGCTTTGCACGGCCCAAGGAGCGGGTCGAGAACTGGGAAGCGCTGACTGCGCTGGTCCAGGAGCAGGCAGCCACGATGTCGGGCGATGAATTCGTCGAGCGCCTGCTGACCGGCCGCGTGGCCGGGGCCAAGGCCAGCACGCCGACGCAGCTCTGGAATGGCACGCCGCATCTGCGCGAGCGCAATTACTGGCAGGCCGTGCCCACGCCGTCGGGAAGCCGCCCGATCCTGGGCGAGGCGTTCCGCATGAGCCGCACGCCGAGCCGCGTCGCGCGGGGGGCGCCGCGCGCGGGGGAGGGCGTGTCCGCGGTCCCGGTCCATGCAGCCTCTGCGGTGACCCAGCGGGCGGGCGTGCAGGCGGGCTCTGCCACCGCGCCGGTGTCCCCAGGCGCGGGCCACGCGACCCACGCAGCGCCGACCGACCGCACGGCCTTGGCCGCCCGCGGCCCGCTCGCGGGCCTGCGTGTGCTCGATCTCACCACGGCCTGGGCCGGCCCGATGGCGGGACGCATCCTGGCTTTTCTGGGCGCTGAGGTGATCAAGGTCGAATCGGCTTCGAGCCCGGACATCTGGCGCATGCACAACACCGTGTACCAGCCGCGGCGCTATCCGGGGGGCGATCCCGGCGAGCACCCTTTCAACCGGTGCGCGTCGTTCAACTCGTCCAACCACAACAAGCTCGGTCTGAGCATCGACATCAAGCACCCGGCGGGCCTGGCCGCAGTGCATCGCCTGGCCGCCAACGTCGATGCGGTGATCTGCAATTTCACGGCCGGCACGCTGTCGCGGATGGGGCTGGGCTACGAAGCGCTCAAGCGGATCAACGACGACATCATCGTGCTGGAGATGCCTGGCTTCGGCAACACCGGCTCGCTGGCGAAGGCGGCGGCCAACGGCACCACGATGGAAATGGCGGCCGGCATGTGCGCCATGATCGGTTACGCCGACGGCGCGCCGACCACCACCGGGCAGTTCTATCCAGACCCCATGGGCGGCTACAACGGCGCGGCCGCGGTGATGACCGCGCTGATGCACCGGCAGGCCACGGGCGAGGGGCAATACATCGAGATGTCGCAGGTCGAGGCGTCGATGCAGTTCATCGGCGAGGAACTGCTGCACGCCATCGCTTCCGGCCGCGATCCGCAGCCCCAGGGCAATCGTGTGCGATGGGCCGCCCCGCACGACGCCTATGCCGCCAGCGGCGAAGATCAGTGGGTGGCGATCGCCATCGCGAGCGACGCCGAATGGCGCAGCTTCTGCGAAGTCATCGGGCAGCCCGCGCTGGCGGACGACTCGAGGTTCGCGAGCTTCGAGGCGCGATGGCGCAACCAGGATCTGCTGCGCAAGCCGATCACGCAGTGGACGCACCAGCACGACAAGGCGCACACCGCCGACGTGCTGCAGGCGGCCGGTATCCGCGCCGCCCCCGTCAACCGGCCCAGCGACGTGATCGCCAGCCCGTATCTTCAGGCGCGGCAGGCGTTCGTCACGCTGACCCACCCTGAGACCGGCACCCACGCCTACATGACGCTGCCGTTCCGGTTGAGCGCGACGCCGGGATCGCAGTACCGGGTGTCACCGTGCTTTGGTGGCGACAACCGCAAGGTGCTGACGGAACTGGCCGGGCTGTCCCACGAGGAAGTGGACGCACTGGAGTCCGACGGTGTGACCTCGATCATCCCGGCCTATTGAGAGGGCAGGGGCTTTCATGCGCTTCCAAGGCAGCATCGCCTCCTGGCAGGACGAGCGCGGTTTCGGCTTCATCGAATCCACGCAGGGCGGCGATCCGGTGTTCGTGCACATCAAGGCCTTCGGCCGACGCGCAGGTCGCCCGCAGGTGGGACAGCGGGTGTCGTTCGAAGTGGAGGTGGGTCCGCAGGGCAAAAAGCGCGCGAAAAATGTCGAGCCGCTTCGACCTTCGGCCGCGGCGGCGGCCCGCGCGCGGCGCGGCGCATCGCCGGCGCAGTGGGGCGGCGCGACGCTGTTCGCCATTCCCGGCTTCGCCGCCCTCTATGTCGCGGTCGACCTGCTCTGGCGACCGTCGGGCCTGGTGGCGCTGGTCTACCTGGCCGCCAGCCTGATCGCGTTCGTCGTCTATGCCGTCGACAAGTCGGCAGCGCGGCGTGGCGGCCAGCGGGTGCCCGAGGCATCGCTTCACCTGCTGGCCCTTGCCGGCGGCTGGCCGGGTGCCCTGCTCGCGCAGCAGTTCCTGCGTCACAAGTCCACGAAGGCGGAGTTCCGCTCCGTCTTCTGGGGCACGGTCATCATCAACGTCGCAGGCTTCGTCCTGCTCTGCTCGCCGATCGGTCGTATGACGGCCTCGTGATGAGCCGCTCGCCCTCTATCCCTTCAGGAACCTCATGATCCGCCGCAAACTTTTCGTGCTGCTTGCCCTCGGCCTTGCCCTTCTGCCGACCGCGCACGCGGCCTGGCCCGAGCGCCCGGTGAAGATCATCGTCTCGTTGCCCCCCGGCAGTGGCGCCGACACCACCGCCCGGTTCATCGCGAAGCACCTTGCGCAGTCGCTGGGCCAGCCCTTCGTGGTGGAAAACCGTCCGGGCGCCAACAGCTTCATCGCCGCCAAGGCGGTGGCGGAAGCGCCGCCCGACGGCTACACGATGTTCGTGGCCAGCAACTCGCCGATGGTGACCAATGCGGCGGTCTTTCGACGCCTGCCCTACGACCCGGTGAACGACTTCGCGCCGGTCGCCAGCCTCGCCAAGCTGCCGATGGTGCTGGTGGTGCCTGCCGGCTCGCCCTATCGCACCCTGCAGCAGCTGGTGGCGGCCGCCCGCGCGACGCCGGGCAAGTTGAACTACGCGGCCGGCACGCCCACCTACCAGGTGGCCACCGAACTCTTTCATGAGCGCAACGGCATCCGGTCCGCGCCTGTCCCGTACAAGGGCACCGGGCCGGCGGTGACCGACACCGCCGCCGGTGCGGTCGACTACACAGTGGCCGAGGTGAGTTCGGTGCTGCCGCTGGTGCGTGCGGGCAAGCTGCGCGCGCTGGCCTCGGCCAGTCCGCATCGGCTGCGCGAGCTGCCCGATGTGCCGACTTTCGACGAAGCGGGCACCCGGCGATTCGAGGCTGCCGCATGGACCGGTGTGTTCTTTCCCGCCAAGGTGCCCCAGCCCATCATTCAGCGCGTGGCGGAGGTGGTAAGAGCCACGCTGGCCAGTGCCGAGGGCACCGCCTTCGTCGAGGCGCTGGGCGGCACCGTGTTCACCGGCACACCGGAACAGTTCCGCGATTTTCAGGTGGCCGAGATCGAGGCCACGCGACGCATCGTGCGCGACGCGAACATACCCGTCGAATGACCCTGACCGCCCGGCCGGCGCACCCGTCCGAGCGACCGCAACACACGAAAGACCCCGATGACAAATGACCTTCGCCGCACGATTGCTTCCATGGCCGCTTTGACCAGCCTGGGTGTCACGGCGCTGCTTGCGCCTGCCGCCCCGGCCGACGCCCAGTCGTGGCCCGAGCGTCCGGTGCGCATCGTGTCGGTGTCCGGCGCGGGCAGCGGCGTGGACGACTACAGCCGTCAGCTCGCCACCTATCTCAGTGCGAAGCTGGGCCAGAGCTTCGTCATCGAGAATCGCCCGGGCGCCAACACGATCATCGCGGCAGAGCATGTGGCCAAGGCCACGCCGGACGGCTACACGATGCTGTACGGCGTCTCCAGCACGATGTCGGCGAACCCGGTGCTGTTCAAGAGCCTGCCTTATTCGCCGGAGCGCGACTTCGTTCCGGTGGCGCGGCTGTCGGCCGTGCCGAACGTGCTGGTCGTGCCGGCGAACTCGCCGCACCGCACGCTGGCCGACCTGATGACTGCGGCGCGCGCGCAGCCGGGCAAGATGACCGTCGGCTCGGCCACCAGCGGCTACAAGCTTTTCATCGCGGCCATCCACGAGGCCCAGAAGGTGACGGCGGTGGATGTCCCCTACAAGTCCTCGGCGGCCCTGATGCAGGACCTCATCGGCGGTCAGATGGACTACTCGGTGCTCGAAGTCTCGGCGGTGGCTCCGATGGTGCAGGCTGGCCGCATCCGTGCGCTGGCGGTGGTGGCGCCGGTGCGCGTGCAGGCGCTGCCCGATGTTCCGACGCTGGCCGAGGCCGGCGTGCGCGGTGTGTCGCTGATGAGCTGGACCGCGCTGTTCGCACCCGCGGGCACGCCGGCGGCCATCGTCGAGAAGTTGTCACGCGCAGCGCTGGAGTTCGTCGACTCGCCGCAGGCCCGCGCGCATTACGCGCAGCGCGGCACGCTGGCCTACGGCGGCACCGGTGCCGAACTCGCGAAGTCGATGGTCGACGACCGTGAGCAGTGGAAGCGGCTTGCCGATCTGGCCGGCATGCAACCGCAGTAGCGGATCGATTTCAGGCACACGGAAGGCCTTTGGAGGGCCTTCCTGCAATTCCCGTCATTGCCGGAACAGGCCCATTGCCGGCAGTGAAATTGGCGCGCCGCACCAAGTCCCACGCGGGTGTGGTGCAACCGTAGACTGTCCCCAGCCTCTGTTCATCCAACCGGGAGTCTGTATGACAGTTCCGCGCGCCAATGGCATCGGATCCCGACTTCATGTCGGTGTCGTGTCCGTCCTGTCCGCCATGATCGTTGCAGCAGCGGCACCCGCCGCCGCTCAGCCCAAGCCCGAGGTGCCGCAGTACGGAGGCACCCTCACCACGTCCACGGTCCATCCCACCATCTCGGTGCAGACCTGGGACCCCGCGGACTGGAACTGGAAGAACGCCCAGGACACCGGCCCCTTCTACGAAGGCCTGCTGTCCGGCGACCTCACGAAGGCCAAGCGACTGGGCGGCAAGCACACCTTCGTCGCCGACGCATGGATCCCCACCGAGGCGGTGCGCGGCGAACTGGCCGAGAGCTGGGAGTGGAAGGAGAACCCCATGCGTCTCGAGGTAAAGCTGCGCAAGGGCGTGAAGTTTCCCGAGAAGCCGGGCGTGATGAAGTCGCGCGAGCTGGTCGCCGAGGACGTGGTGTTCAGCTACAAGCGGATGGACAGCAGTCCCAAGAAGATTCCGACCTATTACGACCACATCGAACGCGTCGACGCCAAGGACTCGCACACGGTGGTGTTCACCTTCAAGAAGTTTTCGGCCGAATGGGACTACCGGTTCGGGTGGGGTCAGTACTCGCTGATCATGCCCAAGGAAGTGGCCGATGCCGGAGCAAGCAACTGGAAGAACCTGAACGGCACCGGTCCGTACATGCTGACCGCCCACGTGGCGAGTTCGCAGAGCACCTATGTGCGCAACCCCGACTACTGGGACTCGATCGTCATCGGCGGTCAGTCGTACAAACTGCCGTTCACCGATCGGCTGATCTATCGACCGATGAAGGACGAGGCGGCGCAGCACGCCGCCTTGCGCACCGGCAAGCTCGACATGCTGCAGTCGGTCCGCTGGAGTTCCGTCGAGGAACTGAAGAAGAACGTGCCGCAGCTGCAATGGTCGCGGCACCTCTCGATGAGCGCACCGGTGCTCGCGATGCGCGTCGACCAGAAGCCCTTCGATGACGTCCGTGTGCGTCGGGCCCTGAACATGGCGGTCAACAAGCAGGAGATCGCCAAGGCGTTCTATGGCGGCCAGGCCGAGGTGCTGGCGTATCCGCAGCACCCCGACTACATCGGCTACTACGAGCCGCTGAACGCCATGCCCGAGTCGGTCAGGGATCTGTATACCTACAATCCCGAGCGGGCAAAGAAGCTGCTGGCGGAGGCCGGCCATCCGAACGGCTTCACCTTCACCGTGCAGGTCTGCGCATGCAGCCCCAACACCATGGATCTGCTGCCGATGATCACCGCCTACCTCGAAAAAGTCGGTGTGAAGGTCATCATAAAACCGATGGAGGTGGGCGCCTTCGTGTCGACCATCACCAACAAGACCCATGCGGCCGGCACGCTGATGGACATGGGCCTGACCAACCCGACCACCGCGCTTCGCAAGAGCTTCCTCACCGGGCAGCGCTGGAACCTGTCGCTGTGGTCCGATGCGGAGTTCGACAAGCGCATCGACGCAATGTACGAAGAGCGCGACCTGGCCCGGCGTCAGCAGATGGTCCGCGACATGACGAAGACGGTGCTCGATACTGCTGCCTTCGTGTGGCTGCCTTCGCCCTATGTGCACACCGCATGGTGGCCGTGGGTGAAGAACTACGGCGGCGAGCTGCGAGGCGCCGGCGAGCGCGCGGCGCCGATCTATGCACGCGTCTGGATCGATCAGGCGATGAAGAAGAAGATGGGATTCTGAGGGTCGTCTCCCTCGCAATCGAAACGCCCCGCGGCGGCCTGCCCGGGGCGTGCGCGCGGGGGCCGCATCACGCGGCCTGAGCGTCAGGTCACTCACTGAACATCGCGCGCCGGACCTCGCCGCACCGCACCCGCTGACGCGCGGCGACACGCTGCGCAACACCCGCCGACACGCTGCGCAACACCCGCCGACACGCTGCGCAACACCCGCCGATGCGCCGCGTGACGCCGCGCATGCGCATTGCGCCACACGTCCATGCCCGGTCCCGTATTCGGGCTGCCTGCGGCATCGGCA
>DAONCJ010000062.1:0-11957 GCA_035401985.1 Burkholderiaceae bacterium
ACGGGTGCGCCTGCACTCGATCAGTTCGGCAGGCTGGGCGGGTGGCGGGTCAACGTGGGCACGCAGGACAGTGGCGGCCCGCTGCTCTTTCAACGGCTTGCGCAGGCCAACCAGCTGCCTGACGATGCGGTCGATGCCCGAAACCTCGAGCCCAGCCAGGCGGTCGCCCAGCTGCTCGACGGGGCGCTCGACGCGGTGGTGCTGCCGCAGGCGGCCGAGTCGCCGCTGGTCCAGATGCTGCTGCAGACGCCCGGCATCCGGCTGCTCGATTTCCCGCAGGCGGAGGCCTATGCCCGTCGCCTGAGCTTTCTGTCGCATGTGGTCCTGCCTCGCGGCATCGTCGCGCTCGGCCGGGACCTTCCGCCGCAGGACTTTCACCTGGTCGCCACCACCGCGACGCTGGTCGCCCGCGACGGCGCGCACCCGGCGCTGGTCCGGCTGATGGTGCAGGCGGCGGCCGACATCCACGGCGGCGCCAGCTGGTTCCGCCGCGCGGGCGAGTTTCCCAATGCCGTCTACAGCGAGATTCCGGTCGCCGAAGAGGCTGCCCGGCATTACCGCAACGGGCGTCCGCTGCTGCAGCAGTACCTGCCGTTCTGGGTGGCCAATCTGGTCGACCGGATGTGGGTCGTTCTGACCGTGATCGTCGCGATGCTGCTGCCGCTTTCGAGGATCGTGCCGCCGATCTATCAGTTCAGGGTCCGCTCGAGGATATTCCGCTGGTACGCGCAGTTGCGCCGGATCGAGGAGGACGCGGGCCGGCCTGCAGCCGATCACCGGGCGCTGGCCGACGAGCTCGATGCGCTCGAGTCGCGGGTCGGGCAGATCGCCGTGCCACTGTCCTATGCGGATGAGCTGTACGCCCTGCGCAGCAACATCGGGCTGGTGCGTTCGCGCCTGAAATGACCGGCGATGCCTGCGCTGCCCCGTAGGCTGCTGACTGGCGCTGCGCTGCTGCTCGTGCTGGCGCTGGCGGCACTGGCGTGGGTGGCGAAGGTCGGCGTGACGATCGATGCGGGTCGCTGGCGTGGAGAGGTCGCCGCCCGGCTGTCCGAGGCGCTGGGCAGACCGGTGACGCTGACAGGCCCGATCGGATTGACGGTGTCGCTGTCGCCCTCGTTGAAGGCCGGCGGATTGAGGGTGTCTGTCGGCTCGGGCGATCTGCTGTCGGTGGGCGAGGTCCGGCTGGCGATCGAGTTGCTGCCTTGGCTGCGGGCGGGGGAGCTCAGGGTCGTCGAGCTGGCGGGACAGGATGTCCGCTTGATTCTGCGACGGGGCCCCGACGGCCGCGGCAACTGGGAGCCGGCTTCGATGCCCTCGCGGCCGCCCGCCTCGCGGCAGGGCCCCACAAATCTGCCTGCCGCCGTGGTGATCGAGCGCATCTTGCTGGAACGCGTGGCCGTCGAGTTCACGGGCGGCGACGGGGTCCGGCACTTCTTCGATCTCGACTCGCTGGTGGCGGCGGCGCCCGCCGGCGGAACGTTGTCGGCCACCTTGCGAGGTTCGGTAGAGAAGCGCTTTCCCTACGACATCACGGTTCGCGGGGGAAAGTTGTCGGAACTGATGAGCCTTGCCTCGTCCGGGTCGGCCGGCGCTTCGTCGGGTCACGGCAGCGGTCCTTCGGGCCCGGGCAGCGGGCGACCGGCCTGGCCGCTGGCGATGTCGCTGACTTTTCTGGGTTCGGCGGTGCAGGCGGACGGAACGATCCATCGTGGCGCCGAAGGCTGGCAGGGAAGCTTCGACCTGGGAGTGGGCACGCCGGATCTCACCGAGTTCGAACGACTGCTGGGACGTCCGCTGCCCCGTGCCGGCGCGGCCGCCCTGGCCGGCCGCTTGAGCGTGACGCCCGATCGAGTGGCCTTGAACGGCCTGGCCGCATCCATCGGCCAGAGCTCGATGGCGGGCGATCTGACGCTGTCGCTGTCGGGCCCGCGTCCGCGCCTGACCGGGTCGCTGGCGGTGGCGGCGCTGGACCTGCGCCCCTTTCTGGAGCAGGACGAGACCTCCGCTGCTCAGACGTCCCCGAGCCTGGCGCAGTGGTACCGGGACGTCGGACAGGCCCGACTTGAACTGGCGCGTCTGCGCGGCATCGATGCCGAACTCGACCTGTCGGTGGCGCGCTGGCTGAACCTGCCTGGCGATGTGCATGACGCGTCGGTGAAGCTGCGGCTCGTCGACGGGCGTCTGCAGGCGCCGCTGCATGCCGTGATCGCCGGCGTGCGCCTCGATGGCGATCTGATGGTGGACGCCGCCGCCTCACCCCCGACCGCTGAACTGGCCCTGGGCGCCCGCGACTCGCTGCTGGGCGAGCTGGCTCAGCTCGTTTTCGGCCTGCGCGGACTGAACGGCGCGCTTGGCGGTTTCTCGATGCGGATGGCCGCGCAGGGAGATCGTGTCAGCGACCTGACCCGTTCGCTGGAAATCCGTCTCGTGGTGTCGCGTGGCGGGCTGACCTACGGCAACGACGCGGCGCCGGGCTCGCGGCCCGTGGCGTTCGGCATCGATTCACTCGTGCTGGCATTGCCTCCGGGCCAGGGCTTGTCGGTGCAGGCCGATGGTTCGCTGCTCGAGCAGCCGGTCAGCGCCTCGCTGGCCAGCGCGCCCCTCACGACGCTCGTCCAGGGCGGGGCCCCGGTGCGGATCAATGCCCGCTCGCGCAGCCTTCAGGCGAGCGTCCAGGGCACCCTCGGCGACCCGGCGGGCGAGGCGGGCACCGACTTGAAGATCGCGCTGAGCAGTGCCCGGATCGGCGACGTGGCCGGATGGCTGGACGGCGTCAGCGCCGGCTCGCAGCTGCCGCTGGCGATCGATGGCCGGGTGCGATGGCGCTCGGGGCGCTGGGCTCTGGAGGGCGGCAGCATCCGGGTGGGGCGCAGCACGCTGTCTGCCGAACTGGCGCAGGGCGGAGCGGCGCAGGCCGGACTCTCGCAGGCCGGACTCGCACAAGCCGGGCCCACGCAGGCTGCTGCGCGGCGCCCCGGCCCCATGACGCTTCGGCTCGTGGCCGACACGCTGGATCTGGCGGAGCTCGAGTCGCTGCTCCCGCCGGCAAGTCCTCGCGCCGTTGGTGCGCCCGTCATCGACCTGCCGATCCTGCCCGGTCGGATCGACCTGTCGGACACGGATCTACAGGTCAGGATTGGTCGCATCACGGGCGGCGCGCTGCCCTGGAGCGATGTCAGGTTCGATGCGCAGATGCGCGACGGCCGCCTGCTCGCCTCGCCCTTTGCCGCGCGCGTGCTTGGCATCGGCTTCGAAGGAGCGGTTGCCTTCGATGCGCGGCATGGCCAGTCCGAGGCCGAAGTCTGGCTGGGCGCCGACAACGTCGACGTCGGCGCTGTGCTTCGCACGCTGAAGCTGGCCGAGCACCTCGAGGCGCGGGTGGGCAAGCTGGTGGTCCATGGCGTGGCCCGCGGGCGGCGCCTGGCCGAGGTTCTTGCCGGCTCGGAGTTCACGGCCGAGATGAACGCGGGCCTGCTCGTCCTGCACGACCGCAACACCGGCGCGCAGGCGCGCATGGTGGTCGACCAGGGACTGCTGAAAGCGCCCCCCGGCCAGCCCGTCGCGCTGACGCTGGCCGGCGTGCTGGACGACGTCGCGCTGCAGGCCGAGCTCACGACCGGTCGTCTGGCGGATCTGATCGACACCGGACGAAAGCTGCCCTTCAATCTCGAGGCCCGTGCCGCGCAGGCGCGCCTGCGGGTGATCGGCACGCTGGCGCGACCCTTCAGCGACGGCCGCCTCGAGTTTTCTCTGGGTCTGGATGGTGAGCGGCTGGACACGCTCAGCCGGCTGGCGCGGGTGTCTCTGCCTTCCTGGGGACCGTATTCGGTGATCGGCCGGCTGGCGGTCTCGGGAAGCGGCTATGAAGTGTCCAACATGCGCGTTCGCATCGGCGAGAGCGTGCTGCACGGACAAGGCAGCCTCGATACCCGTGCCAGGCCCGCACAGTTCGATCTCTCGCTGACCGCGCCAGCCATTCAGCTCGACGATTTCCGCCTCGGAAGCTGGTGGCCCTTCGAGCAGAAAGCGCCTGCGCCGCCACTGGCCGGCGCTGCCCAGGTGCAGGCGCTGCGAGCGCGCGCCGCCGACGCCAGCGGTCAGGCTGAGCGCCTGCTCAGCCGGGAGGTGCTTTCGCGCCAGAACGCGACGGTGCTGGTCCGCGTCGATCAGGTCATGTCGGGCCGCGATCGGCTGGGCAACGGCTGGCTGGTGGCCCGGGTCGATGGCGGGCGTGCCGACATCGGTCCGGTGCAGGTGGATGTGCCCGGCGGGCGTGCTTCCTTCTGGCTGGGGTATGCGCCCGGAGTGCGCGATGTCGATGTGTATGCGCGCATGGAGGTGGCCGGCTTCGATTACGGGGTGCTGGCCCGCCGCATCCGGCCCGAATCCGATCTGCAGGGACGCCTGAGTCTGAGCGTCGATCTGAAGTCGCGCGCGCCGACCCTTGCCAGCGTGATGGACCATGGCAACGGGGCGATCGAATTCATGGTCGAACCGCGCAACCTCGGCGCGGAGGTGTTCGATCTCTGGGCAGCCAACCTGTTCTCCGCGCTGGCAGCCCGCGTCGACCCCGCAAGCGCGTCGCGGATCAACTGCGGCATCGGCCGCTTCACGTTGACCGATGGCGTGCTGACCGACCGCGGCATTCTGCTGGACACCACGCGCGTGCGGGTCCGTGGCGCCGGCCGTGTCGACTTCCGTGACGAGAGCATCGCCATGCGGCTGCAGCCGCAGCCCAAGAAGGCGCAGTTCTTCAGTCTGGCCACGCCGATCGAGGTCAGCGGCGTCTTCACCGATCCGCAGATCGGTGTGAACGCGGGTGATGTCCTGGCGACGGCCGGCCGGCTCGCCACGTCGCTGCTGTGGGTGCCGCTGCAAAAGCTGGTGGGCAGGGAGCTGCCGGCCGATGGCGCCGATGTGTGTTCGTTCTCGGCCAGGACGGGTCCCTGAGACGCCGGCCGGGCTCTGGCGGACATACCGGCACGTTCCGTCGGTCGCAAGGCCGTCGGCGCCGTGGTCAGCGGGTAGAATGCGCGGATGGCTCTTTCATCCATCCCCGAAATCCTGGCTGAGTTTCGCGCCGGGCGCATGGTCATCCTGATCGACGAAGAAGACCGCGAAAACGAGGGTGACCTCGTGCTGGCGGCAGACTTCGTCACTCCGGAAGCCATCAACTTCATGGCCCGGCATGCGCGCGGCCTCATCTGTCTGACGCTCACACAAGAGCGCTGTCGGCAGCTGGCTCTGCCGCTGATGACCAGCAGCAATGGCGCGCGAACCGGAACCAACTTCACGATGTCCATCGAGGCGGCCGAGGGTGTCACCACCGGCATCTCGGCGGCCGACCGCGCCCGAACGGTGGCCGCTGCGGTCGCTCGCGGCGCCGGCCCGCAGGACATCGTCCAGCCCGGCCATATCTTCCCGGTCATGGCCCAGCCAGGCGGCGTGCTGATCCGGGCCGGCCACACCGAAGCCGGCTGCGACCTGGGCGCGATGGCCGGACTCACGCCAGCCTCGGTGATCTGCGAGATCATGAAGGAAGACGGCACGATGGCCCGTCTGCCGGACCTGATCGTCTTCGCCCGCGAGCACGGCCTGAAGATCGGCACGATCGCCGACCTGATCGAGTACCGAAGCGCCAACGAAAGCCTGGTTGAACGGGTTGCCGTGCGCGAGATCGAAACCACCCATGGCCGGTTCAAGCTGACGGCCTATCGCGACAAGCCCACCGGTCAGCCGCATCTGGCGCTCACGCTTGGCGAGCCGGGCGGCACACAGGAAACGCTGGTTCGAGTGCATGAACCGGCGTCGCTGCTCGATGTGCTGGACAACGGCAGGGGCACCCACTCCTGGAGCCTGCACCGTTCGCTGGCGGCGATTCAGGCGCGCGGACATGGCGTGCTGGTGATGCTGAACTGTGCCGTGCCTGCGTCCGGTCTGTTCGAACAGATCGACGTGCTGGCCCGCCTGGGTGAGGGTGACGCCTCCCGGCGCCAGGCCGGCAAGCTCGACCTGCGCACCTATGGCATCGGTGCACAGATTCTCAAGGACCTGGGCGTGCGTCGGATGCGGCTGCTGTCGCACCCGCGCAAGATGCCCAGCATGGCGGGTTACGACCTGGAAATCGTCGGCTTCGAGCCTGGCGAGTGAGCTGAGGGGTGAGTGTGGACGTATTTGACGCCGGGACTGACGGCGAAGGGTTGCGGATCGGAGTGGTGCAGGCGCGATTCAACGAGCCGGTGTGCACCGCGCTGCGCGAAGCCTGTCTTGAACTGCTGACCCGGCTGGGTGTCTCTGAAGAAGACATCTTCGTGTGCTCGGTGCCGGGCGCCCTCGAAATTCCGCTGGCGCTGCAAAAGCTCGCCCAGACCGGCGAGTTCGACGCGCTGGTTGCGCTGGGCGCGGTCATCCGCGGCGAGACCTACCATTTCGAGGTCGTCTCCAACGAAAGCGCCGCCGGCGTGGCCCGGGTTGCGCTCGATTTCTCCATCCCGATCGCCAATGCCATCCTGACCACCGAGGATGACGAGCAGGCCATGGTTCGCGCCTCCGAGAAGGGCGCCGACGCGGCCCGCGTGGCCGTCGAAATGGCCAATCTCACCGCCTCGATCGCCAGTCTGGGCAACGCCCCCGACGCCGACGACCTCGAGGACGATTGAGCATGGCCAGCCGTCCCGAGCCGACGGCCGGACGGTCGCCGCCGCGCAGCGCCCGCCGGCGCTCCCGCGAACTGGCGGTGCAGGGTTTGTACCAGTGGCTGGTGGCGCGCGGTGACGTCGGCCTCATCGAGGCGCATCTCCAGCAGGCGCCCGATTTCGGCAAGGCGGATCGCGAGCATTTCAGCGCGCTGTTCAACGGGGTCATCCGCGACCTCGACTCGCTGCACGAAGCGATCGCCCCGCATCTGGACCGCACGCTGGCCGAGTTGAGCCCGGTCGAGCACGCCACCCTGCTGGTGGGCGCGTTCGAACTGGCCCGCCACGCCGAGATCCCGTATCGCGTGGTCATCAACGAGGCGGTCGAAATCGCCAAGACCTTCGGCGGCACTGACGGCTTCAAGTACGTCAATGGTGTGCTCGACCGTGTCGCCGCAAGTCTGCGCGCCACGGAGGTGGCCGCTCGACGCGCCTGATGGGCGAGTTCGAGCTGATCCGGCGGTATTTCGCGGCGGCGCCCGTGAGCCGGGCCCGACTGGGCATCGGCGACGATTGCGCGCTGCTGGCCGATTGCCCGCCGGGCGAGTGCCTGGCCGTCAGCACCGATCTGCTGCTGGCGGGCCGCCATTTCTTCGAGGACGTCGACCCCGCCGCGCTGGGGTGGAAGTCGCTCGCGGTCAATCTGTCGGATCTGGCGGCCATGGGCGCGCAGCCCGTGGGTTTCACGCTGGCCCTGGCGCTGCCGGTCGTCGACGAATCATGGTTGAGCGGCTTTTCGGCTGGCCTGCTCGACCTGGCGGCCCGGCATGGCTGCGAGCTGCTCGGGGGCGACACCACACGGGGTCCGCTGGCCATCGGGATCACCATCTTCGGCCATGTGCCGCCAGGGCAGGCGCTGCGGCGCGACTGCGGCCGGGCGGACGATGATCTGTGGGTGTCGGGTGAGCTCGGTGCGGCGGCGTTCGCCGTCCGCGAGCGGCTCGCCGGCCGGCCGCTGGTCCGCGGCCACCCGGCACGTGAGCGTCTCGAACGGCCGTTGCCGCGCGTCGCGCTGGGGCGCGCCCTGCTCGGCACGGCGCATGCGGCGATCGACCTGTCCGATGGACTGCGCGGCGATCTGGGTCACCTTTGCGAGCGTTCGCGCCTTGGCGCACGGATCGACTGGCCGCATGTGCCGGTCAGCGGCAGTCTGGCGGACCTGCCGCAGGCGGACCGGGTGGCGCTGGCGCTGGCAGGGGGTGACGACTACGAACTGCTTTTCAGCGCTCCGCAGGCCGCCCGTGAGACCATCGCCGGCCTGGCCTGCGAGGGCGCTGGCGGGCCAGTGCGCATCGGCAGCCTGACGGCAGAACCTGGCATCCGGATACTGAACGCCGACGCAACCCCTATCAGCACCGATGAGCTCTCCGCATTCGACCACTTCCGCTGACGAGGGCGTCGGCCGCCGCGCGCCCGGTGGACCGGCGCCTTCGAGTCAGCCGATCCGCCGCCCCGATTTCGCGTTCATGCGGCCACGCGCCGCCCGGTGGATTGCGCTGGGCATGGGCAGCGGCCTGTCGCGCATGGCGCCCGGTACCGTGGGCACGCTCTGGGCATGGGCGGCGTGGCTGGTGGCGGCTCCGCACCTGAGCGGGCGGGCTGGTCTGCTGGTCATCGCGCTGGGACTGGCGGTGGGCCCCTGGGCCTGCGCCCGCACCGCCGAGGCGCTGGGCGTGGCCGATCATGGCGCGATCGTCTGGGACGAGATCGTCGCGTTCTGGATCGTGCTGGCGGTCCTGCCGGGGGGATTTTCCTGGCAGCTGACGGGCTTCGTGGTGTTTCGCTTTTTCGACATCGTGAAGCCGCCACCCATCCGATGGGCCGACACCCGCTTCAAGGGCGGCGCCGGCGTGATGCTCGACGACCTGATGGCGGCTTTCTATACGCTGCTGGTGCTCGCCGCCTGGCAGGCCTGGGTCTGAGCGGGGCGTGGAAGTTCAAGGAGGCGATGGTGTCCAGCAGCAGTGAGGAATTCCGGATCGATGCGCTGGCGACACGCCTGGGCCGGCATCTGGCTTCGAAGGGCGGCATGATCGTCACGGTCGAGTCGTGTACCGGCGGGCTGATCGCCCGCGCGCTGACCGAGACCCCCGGCTCGAGCCAATGGTTCGACCGGGGTTTCGTGACCTACAGCAACGAAGCCAAGACCGACATGGTCGGAGTATCGACGGGCACTCTTGCCGCCTTCGGCGCGGTGAGCGAAGAGACGGCGCTCGAAATGGCGCGGGGGGCCTTGGCGCGTTCCCGCGCGCGGGTCAGCCTGTCGGTGACGGGCGTGGCCGGCCCGGGTGGGGGCAGCGCCGAGAAACCCGTCGGCATGGTGTGCTTCGGCTGGGCGGTGGCTGGCGGAACGGCCCGCGCGGTGACCCGCCAGTTCGATGGCGACCGTGCCAGTGTGCGTCAGCAGGCGGCAGTTTTTGCCCTTCAGGGGGCCTGGGACATGCTTTCGGATTAGGCCGTCGCCGGGCGATGGCCGACCCGAAAGCATGATTGTTTATACAGTACTCCTGTGCGATACTTTCTCTACACCACACAGGAAAACCGCCATGGACAAGGTCATCAAGATGGACGACGCTAAATCCAAGACCGAGCGCGCCAAGGCGCTCTCGGCCGCTCTGTCCCAGATCGAAAAGCAGTTCGGCAAGGGCTCGATCATGAAGCTGGCCGACGGCGAGGTCGCCGCCGACATTCAGGTCGTGTCGACGGGCTCGCTGGGGCTCGATATCGCGCTGGGCGTCGGGGGCCTGCCCCGCGGTCGGGTCATCGAAATCTACGGGCCCGAGTCCTCGGGCAAGACCACGCTCACCCTGCAGGTCATCGCCGAAATGCAGCAGATCGGCGGCACCTGCGCCTTCATCGACGCCGAACATGCACTGGACATCCAGTACGCCGCCAAACTGGGCGTGAACTTGTCCGATCTGCTCGTGTCGCAGCCGGACACCGGCGAGCAGGCGCTTGAAATTGCCGATGCGCTGGTGCGCAGCGGCTCGGTGGATCTCATCGTCATCGACTCGGTGGCCGCTCTCACCCCCAAGGCCGAGATCGAAGGTGAAATGGGCGACTCGCTGCCCGGTCTGCAGGCCCGTCTCATGTCGCAGGCGCTGCGCAAGCTGACCGGCACCATCAAGCGCACCAACAGCATGATCATCTTTATCAACCAGATCCGGATGAAGATCGGCGTCATGTTCGGCAATCCCGAAACCACCACCGGCGGCAACGCACTGAAGTTTTACGCTTCCGTGCGGCTGGACATCCGTCGCACGGGGTCCATCAAGAAGGGCGAAGAGGTGGTGGGCTCCGAGACCAAGGTCAAGGTGGTCAAGAACAAGGTCGCTCCTCCCTTCAAGCAGGCCTCGTTCGACATCCTTTACGGAGAGGGCATCTCCCGCGAAGGCGAAATCCTCGACCTCGGTTCCGAATGCTCTGTGGTCGAGAAGTCGGGCGCCTGGTACAGCTACCAGGGCGAACGCATCGGGCAGGGCAAGGACAACGCGCGCGAGTTTCTGCGCGAGCGTCCCGATCTCGCGCGCGACATCGAAAACAAGGTGCGCGAGCATTTTGGCGTCAACCACCGCGGGGCCGCCGGCTCCGAAGAAGCGGCTTGATTCGCCGACAGGCCCCGCTATCGCTCCGGGCTCGGGCTCTGGCCCATCTGGCTCGGCGCGACCACAGTCGGGTCGAGCTGGCCCGCAAACTGGCGCCACATGCCGCCGACGAGACCGAGGTGGCCAACGTGCTCGACGCCCTCGAGCAGGCAGGCCACCTCAGCACGCAGCGCTTCGTCGAAAGCCTGATCCGCCGGCGCTCGGCAAAGTACGGGCTGAGGCGGGTCGAGCAGGAACTCGCCGAGCACAAGATCTCGACCGACCTCAAGAAGCCTTTGCTCGATGCACTCAAGGAGACCGAGGCCGAGCGAGCCTGGCTGGCGTGGGAGCGACGCTTCGGCTCGCCGCCGGCAGACCTGACTGAAAGGGCGCGCCAGCAGCGATTTCTCGCCGCCCGTGGATTCACCGGTGAATCCGTCGCCGCGGTCTTTCGTCGCCTGCGCGACCGCTCGTGAGAATCTGACGACTGCAGGTGCCTGAGGGCGCCTGGCTTGCCATCTGGCAGGCTCCCGGATTGCTCCGCCAGGGAAGGGCAGCGGGGTCCCCTGCGGGTAGTTCGGCGGATGGGTGCGGCTAAGTTCGGATCGCCAGCGTCAGGTGATAGTCAGGTCATTCACCGATGATCGCGGCTCTGGCGCGGGCAAATCTTCGCCAGAATCTGCGTGATACCATCCGCGCGTACTGCGGTGCAGCATTTCAGAATTGTTCGTTTTTGCCGCTCGGCGAATATCCCGGTTGCGATTCCGTTCCGATCCAGAAGACGCACGAGCCGACCTTCGGGCCTTCGTCGGCCAGCGAGCCGACCAGCCAACCATGTATTCGAGGTGAAATCCAATGAAGATCCATGAGTATCAGGGCAAGGAGCTCCTGAAGCGATTTGGGGTGCCGGTGCCGCGCGGTATCGCCTGCTTCAGCGTTGACGAGGCGGTCAAGGCGGCGCAAACCCTGGGCGGACCGGTCTGGGTGGTCAAGGCACAGATTCATGCCGGCGGCCGCGGCAAGGGTGGCGGCGTCAAGCTGGCCCGGTCGATTGAAGAAGTTCGCCAGCTTGCCGGCAGCATCCTCGGAATGCAGCTGGTCACGCATCAGACGGGGCCGGGCGGGCAGAAGGTGCGCCGGCTGCTGATCGAGGAAGGCGCCGACATCAAGAACGAACTGTATGTTGGAATCGTCACCGACCGCGGCACCCAGAGGGTCTGCGTGATGGCGTCCAGCGAAGGCGGGATGAACATTGAAGAGGTCGCCGCCAAGACTCCCGAGAAGCTGCTGAAGGTGTTCGTCGATCCCGCCGTCGGCCTGACAGCCGCGGACGCCGACACGCTGGCGCGCGGCATCGGCATTCCCGAGGCGTCGGTGCCCAAGGCCCGGGCTGTCCTGCAATCCCTGTACAAGGCCTACTGGGACACCGATGCTTCCCTCGCGGAAATCAACCCCCTGATCCTGACAGGCAGTGGAGACGTGGTGGCGCTCGACGCCAAGTTCAACTTCGATCCCAACGCGCTGTTTCGCCATCCAGACCTCGTCGCAATGCGCGACCTCGACGAAGAAGACCCGGCCGAGATCGAAGCCAGCAAGTACGACCTTGCCTATATCCAGCTCGACGGCAACATCGGCTGCCTGGTCAACGGCGCCGGCCTGGCCATGGCCACCATGG
>DAONCJ010000063.1:0-11922 GCA_035401985.1 Burkholderiaceae bacterium
AGGCGCGCCAGCGGATCGTCACCCGGCGGCAGCACCGTGGCGCCGGCGGCCACGGCCCGGTGCGGGGGCGGCAGCAGCGCCGCCTCGCCCGCGCCAAGCAGCTGGCCGGCGAGGTAGCGGTCGTAGGCGCGTTCGGCATCGCCGGCGTCGGCGCGCAGCGGCTCGAAGCCGGCGCAGGGCTCGAACACCAGGCTGGCCACGCGCGTGGCGCAGCGCGTCAGCTCGGCGCGCGCCACCAGCTCAGGCCGGCCGGTGCGCGCCAGCTCGGCACGCGCCAGCGCGAATTCGCGCGCCTCGATGCGCGCGTCGCCCGTCAGCCAGGCCTCGGCAAAGCGCTCGGCATGGCCCACGGCGTTGATGCTCCAGTCAGGCACTTTTGGGCCACCAGCGCAGGCGCAAAGCGCGCCAGCAGCACCATGGCATGCAGCACCAGCGAGATGCCCACCCCGATGGTGAGCGGCTCGCGCAGCGATTCGGTCCAGGACGCCCGCAGAACCGACATGGCGGGTATCAGGTACCAGCAGCCGGCGGGTCGAGCGCATCGGCCGCAGGCTCTGTTCCATCGCCACCGACCGAACTGCCGGCCTGTTCGTCGAGCGCAGCCGCCTCCGCCGACTCTTCGAGCGCCTCTTCGGCGGTTTCTTCGGCGAAGACTTCATCGTCGGCCAGCGGCTGGGTCTCACCGGCCAGAACCTCGACGAATCGGGCCGACAAATCCAGGGCCAGTTCGTCCCGGGCAAGGATATCGACCAGCACACGACGCCCGGCAGGCAGCGAGGGCACGTCGGGCACCCGGAAATAGAAGGGCGCCTCGGCGAGCCGCAGGAGGTCGTCGCGAACGACCACGGCCTCGACCCGGCTCTTGTTCTCCTGATCCAGCCAGCGCAGGCACCAGTAGCGCTCCATCTGATTCTGGATCTGGCCATAGGCCTCA
Source organism: Burkholderiaceae bacterium (assembly GCA_035401985.1). Taxonomy (GTDB): domain Bacteria; phylum Pseudomonadota; class Gammaproteobacteria; order Burkholderiales; family Burkholderiaceae_E; genus Quisquiliibacterium. The sequence continues at coordinate 935 of DAONCJ010000063.1, forward strand.
TGGCGGGCATCGAAAGACGACAAGATGGCGAACAGGTCGGCGTCGTTGGGGGCATACGGCGGTTTTTCGCCCGTGGCAACCGCCACCAGCTGACGCTGGTTGACCAGGTCGACGTAGCGGCGCAGCGGCGAGGTCGACCACATGTATTGCGCGACGCCCAGTCCCTGGTGCGGCAGCGGATGGGTGCTCATGCGCACCCGGCCCATCTGCTGGGAACGGTAGAGGCCCGGGGCCTTGTGCTCGGCCAGCAGGCGGCCCCATTCGCTGTTGGCGAGAATCATCATCTCGGCAACGATGCGGTCCAGCGGTGCATCGCGGCGCCGCTGGATGATGCGCACCCGCTCGCCCTCGACATAGAAGCTGAAGTCGGTGCGAAAGCGGGCCTCGGGCTTGCCGCGCACCTTGTCGCGGCCCGCGCACAGGGCAAGGGTGAGCTTCCACAGGGCACGCAAGGGCTCGGCCATCGGGAACTGCGCCTGCGGATCCTCGAGCGACGCTTCGGTGACGTGTTCGTCGAGCTGGTCGTGGCGAAGGTTGGCGGCGATGGCGATGCGCTCGACCACGGTCTGGCGATCGACCACCTCGGTTCCGGAGGGATCGAGATCGCAGTACAGCGAGATCACCGCGCGCTCGGTGCCTTCGTCCAGCGAATACGGCCGGATCGCCCCCTCGGGCAGCATCGTGATCTTTTCGCCCGGCATGTAGACGGTGGACATGCGCTCGCGCGCCAGCGAATCGAGCGCGTCGCCCGGCTGCCCCGCCAGCGAGGGCGCCGCGATGTGCACACCGACCCGCAGGCGTCCATCCGACAGCGTCTGGACCGACAGGCAGTCGTCGATCTCGGTGGTGGTGGAGTCGTCGATCGAGAACGCGCGTGCTGCGGACAGCGGCAGACCGGCCGGCGGCCCGGCCACGGCGAAGCTCTCGGGAAAACCGGTGCCGGCGGGAAAGTACTCGCGCTCGAAACAGGCCAGGTGCAGCGCCTTGGCGTTGGCAAACAGACCAAGGTCGAGCAGCAGGCGCTGCGCCGGCTTGCGCGTGGCCTCGCAGGCGCGCTCGAGCGCCCGATACTCGAGCGTCTGCTTGTCCGGGCGCACCAGCAGGCTGGCGCCGGCGGCCTGGATCGGCGCGGGCAGATGCCCTTCCTGCATGGCCTGCGCCATGTCGGCGATGGCGGCTTCCTGGGCACGCCGGCGCTCGAGTGCCGCCAGGGCCAGCTTGACCGTCTCGGCCGGGGCGGGCCGAAACCGTCCGCGGCCCTTGCGGTGGAAATAGACAGGCGCCGCGGCCAGCTTGATCAGCACGCCAGTGGACTGAGTGGCACTGGGCGAACCGCCGAAGTATTCGCCGGCCAGATCGCCGAAGCCGAACTCGTCGGGCGGCGCGCACTCCCAGAGGAAGTCGACGTCGATCTCGTTGGCGATCGCCTGGGCCGCGGGCATCAGTTCACCCGGCGAGGGCGTCTCGAAGCGCAGCAGCACCTGGGCGGTTTTCACCTTGGTGCGACGTCCGGTGGCGTGCTCGACCTGCAGGCTGGTGCCGGCATCGGACAACACGGTTGCGGCCTTCAGGCCGCCATCTTCTTCAAAGAGCACATGGGTCATGACCGGGTGGATTATATGCCGCTAAAATTCGCGCTCTTCGAGCCGGCCGGCTCAGACACCAGGAGCGGATGAACATGGCGATGGATGTGATCGACTACAAGATCATCGGCTCGGAGATGCAGTTCGTCGAGGTGGAACTCGACCCCGGCGAGGCGATGGTCGGAGAAGCCGGCAGCCTGATGTACATGGAGGACGGCATCGACATGGATGCGGTCTTCGGCGACGGCGCGAACAGCGGCGGCGGCTTCTTCGGCAAGCTGATGGGCGCCGGCAAGCGCCTGATCACCGGCGAATCGCTGTTCACTACGGTGTACGAGAACAAGGCGCCCCTGAAGCGCAAGGTGGCCTTTGCTGCGCCCTACCCCGGCAAGATCATCGCGGTCGATCTGCGCCATGTCGGCGGCCGGCTGATCGCGCAGAAGGATTCGTTCCTGTGCGCCGCGCGCGGCGTGTCGCTGGGCATCGCCTTCCAGCAGAAGATGTCGGTGGGGTTCTTCGGCGGCGAAGGCTTCATCATGCAGAAGATGGAAGGCGATGGCATCACCTTCATGCATGCCGGCGGCACTGTGGTCAAACGCGAGCTCGTGGCCGGCGAAACCCTGCGGGTGGACACCGGCTGCCTGGTGGCCCTCGCCGGTGGCGTCGACTTCGACATTCAGTATGTGGGCAAGATCAAGACGGCGCTGTTCGGCGGCGAAGGTCTGTTCTTTGCCGTGCTGCGCGGCCCGGGCACGGTGTGGCTGCAGTCGCTGCCGTTCTCGCGGCTGGCTTCGCGCATCTTCGCGGCAGCACCGCAGCGCGGCGGCGGACGCGAAGAGGGTTCGCTGCTGGGCGGGCTGGGCGGGATCCTGGATGGCGACGACGACTGAACGCCGCTGTGCCGCCCGCCGGGGCGGCCTCACACGCGTTTCCGCCCGCCCGGGCGGCCTCACATCATGATGCCGCCCGACACCTCGATCACCGCGCCGTTGATGTAACTGGCGTCGTCGGACGCCAGGAACGCGTACACCGAGGCGATCTCGTCGGGCTTGCCCAGGCGGCCCAGCGGCACCTTCTCGATCATCTTCTGGAGCACCGGCTCGGGGATGCTCTTCAGGATCGCCGTCTCGACGAAGCCGGGGCAGACCGCCACGACGCGGATGCCCTGCGGCCCCAGTTCGCGCGCCCAGGTCTTGGTGAAGCCGATCACGCCCGACTTGGTCGCGGCGTAGTTGGTCTGGCCGAAGTTGCCGTACAGGCCGACCACCGACGACGCATTGATGATCACGCCCGACTTCTGGGTCGTCATGATGCGGGCGACCGCCTGGGCGCATTCGAACACGCCCTTCAGATTGACCGCGATCACCTGATCGAACTGGGCGTCGGTCATCTTGACCAGCCGCGCGTCCTGGGTGACGCCCGCGTTGTTGAGCAGCACATCGACCCGGCCCCATCGCGCCAGCACCGCGGTCAGCAGCCGGTCGATCTGCTCGCGATCGGTCACATCGACCACCCCCGCCATCACGAGCGAGGTCCGGTCGGCCGGATTGGCGTATCCCAGTTCGGCACAGGCCGCGGCGACACGCGCCGGCCCGATGTCGGCGACGACCACCTTTGCGCCCTCCGCCAGAAAACGCCGCGCGCTCGCCAGGCCGATGCCACCGGCAGCCCCGGTGACCAGCACCACCTTGTCCTTTAACCGCATTCCTGAATTCCCCTTGTCGAACCAACGCCGGCGAAAGCCAGCACTTCATCCATGCACTGCGCGAAATCCGACAGCCCGTGATCGCTGCCGGGAATGATCCACTGACGGGCTCCAGGGTAGCGGGCGGCCATCTCCCGCCAGTCGAGCAGCTCGTCACCGGTGGCTGCCACCAGAAAATAGCGCTCGGGCGCCGTGATCGCCGACCCTTCGAGGGCTCTCAGTTCATCCAGGTAGCGCGCCTCGAAGCGGAAGGTCCCCGGACCATGGAAATAGGGCTGCTCACCGACATAGGCTGCCAGTCCATCGGCAGGGCGGATCGCCGGATTCAGAAGTACAGCCCGGCAGCCGCAGCGCTCGGCCAGCCAGGTGGCGTAGAAGCCGCCCAGCGAACTGCCGATCAGCGTGTCCCGGGGCTGCGGCTGGTACCGCCCCAGCACGAGGTCGATTGCTTCACGCGGACCGACCGGCAGTGCCGGGCACACGAACTGCGCCCCACGGCCCAGCTCGGCCATGCGCTGTGCCAGCAGCCGCGCCTTGAACGACTCGGGTGACGAGCGGAATCCGTGCAGGTAAATCACCCGGGCATCGCCGGGCGCCGCGAAGGTCGCCGAATTCATGGCGTCATGGCGTTCATCCAGTGGTGCTGTCCGAGGCCAGGGCGCGCAGCAGCCGGTCGTGGATGCCGCCGAAGCCCCCGTTGCTCATCACCAGCACCGAATCACCGGACCGGGCTTCGGCCGCGATGGCCGCCACCAGTGCATCCATGCTGCGCTCGACGCAGGCCCGGTCGCCCAATGGCGCCATGGCCTCGCCGACATCCCAGTCGACGCCTCCGGCGTAGCAGAACACCCGGTCGGCCTGCGCCAGGCTGTCGGCCAGGCGGGACTTCATGGCGCCCAGCTTCATGGTGTTGGAGCGCGGCTCGAGCACCGCCAGCACGCGCCGGCCCGGGCCCAGGCGTTCGCGCAGCCCGGCCAGTGTGGTCTGGATGGCGGTCGGGTGATGGGCGAAATCGTCGTAAACCGCCACGCCGGCGACGGTACCCCGCAATTCCAGCCGCCTGCGCACTCCTTCGAAGGTGCCCAGCGCCGCCAGCGCCACTTCGGGCGCGACCCCGGCATGCGCGGCTGCCGCCACCGCGGCCAGCGCGTTCGAGCGGCTGTGGGCGCCGGACATCGCCAGCTCGCACTGGCCGTGGCATGCCTCGCCGTCCCACACCTCGAACCGGGTGGCCTGCGCCGTTTCGTGGACATCACGCGCATGCCAGCCGGAAGGGCGGTCGAAGAACACCTGCTCGCTCCAGGCGCCGCGCGACAACACCCGCGCCAGCGCCTCGTCGCGGCCGTTGATCACCAGCCGGCCCGAACGCGGGACGATCCGGACCAGGTGATGGAACTGCGTCTCGATCGCCGCGAGGTCGGGAAAGATGTCGGCGTGGTCGTACTCGAGGTTGTTCAGCACGGCGGTGCGTGGCCGGTAATGAACGAACTTCGAACGCTTGTCGAAAAAGGCGGTGTCGTACTCGTCCGCTTCGATCACGAACCAGCGCGAGCGCCCCAGACGGGCCGAGAACGGGAAATTGTTGGGCAGCCCGCCGATCAGGAAACCGGGTTCGAGGCCGGCTGACTGAAGAATCCAGGCCAGCATCGACGCGGTCGTCGTCTTGCCGTGAGTTCCCGCCACCGCCAGCACCCATCGGCTGCCGAGCACCTGTTCGGCCAGCCATTGCGGGCCCGAGACGTAGCGGTCGCCGGCATCGAGGATGGCCTCCATCAGCGGATTGCCGCGCGACACGACATTGCCGACCACGTACAGATCGGGCCGCAGATCGCGCTGGGCGGGGTCGAAGCCTTCGATCAGATCGATCCCGAGCGCGCGCAGTTGATCGCTCATCGGGGGATAGACGTTGGCGTCGCAGCCGGTCACCCGCAGGCCGGACTCGCGGGCGATCGCCGCGAGGCCGCCCATGAAGGTGCCGCAGATTCCAAGAATGTGGATATGCATCGGGGCGCAAGTTTACCGGAGTCGGTCGGATAGAATTCCGGGATGCCAAACAGCAGCACCTCGCTCAGGCTGGAGATCGCGGCGGCGGCCGCGAGGCTGATCGCCGACAGCGGGCTGGATTACGCCAGCGCCAAGCGCAAGGGCGCGCAGGAAGTCTGCGGCACCCGACCGCCCCGGGGCGCCCTGCCCGACAACGACCAGATCGATGAAGCCCTTCGCGAACACCTCGATCTGTTCGACGAACACCATGCCGAGCGTGTACGCGCCTTGCGCGAGACAGCGCTCGAGTTGATGGACGAGCTCGCCGCCTTTTCACCGCTGGTCACCGGTGCGGCCTGGAAGGGCATTGCGGCCGAGCACGCACCCCTCCACCTTCAGCTCTTTCCCGACAACGCCAAGGAAGTGGAGTACTGGCTGCTGAACCGCCGGATCGAATTCGATGTCGACACCATCGGGCATTTTCGCGGTCGCGACGAGGTGCCGGTGCTTGCGCTGGTCTGGAAGGACACCGGGGTGCTGCTCTCGCTGTACGACGCCGACGACCAGCGTGGCGCCTTGCACGAGGGGAGCGGGCGTGGCAGTCTGCGCGGCACCCGGGACGCGCTCGCGGCGCGCATGAAGGAAGAATCATGAGCGGCGACCCGGCAGGGGACGGCACCAGGCCGGTGGCAGCAGCCCAGGCCGATCCTAACGACGCAATCGCCTCCAGACACCCTCAGACACATTCGGAGGAGCCCGTGGCTCCCACCAGTTCGCCGCTGGCCCGGCGCGCGGCCCTGGCCGCCGTGGCGTTGATCTGCGGTGGCGCGGGCGCCTGGTACGGCTGGCAGAAGCTCACAGTCTCGCCCGAGGACGCCCAGGCCGGCGCCCTGCTGCGCGGCCTCAGTCTTCCCGACGCCAAGGGCGACGCCTATTCCATGGCTTCGCTGGCCGGCAAAACGGTGGTCCTGAACTTCTGGGCGACCTGGTGTCCGCCCTGCGTCGAAGAAATACCCGAACTGGCCACCCTGCACCAGGAGATTGCGCCGCGCAACGGCACTGTCATCGGCATCGGCATCGATTCCGCCGCAAACATCCGTCAATTTGCGTCGTCCAACCGTTTCCCCTATCCTTTGCTGGTTGGGGGCATGGGTGGCACCGAGCTTTCCCGGCGCTTCGGAAACCAGTCTGGCGCCCTGCCCTTCACGGTCGTGATCCGGCCAGACGGCCAGATCGCCCACCGCACCCTGGGACGCATCAAGCTCCCGAAGTTGCGCGACATCGTGCTTGCTCAGCTCAAAAACTCCGGCTAACTCTCGCTAATTTGCTCCACTTTGCGTTAACAGTGGACAATTTTTATCGATTGAGCGCAAAATGCGCCGCTCTCAAGGAGGCGCGATGCTCGTCTGGGTACTGCATGGACCGAACCTGAATCTGCTGGGGACCCGCGAACCGGGTATCTATGGCGCATCCACGCTCGCCGACATCGACAGCGGCCTGCTGCTGCAAGCCCAGGCCGCGGGAGCGCGGCTGGAATCCTTCCAGTCCAACCACGAAGGCGCGCTGGTGGACCGGATCCAGTCTGCCCGCCCGGCAGGCGTCGACTTCATCGTCATCAATCCCGCGGCCTACACCCACACCAGCGTGGCAATTCGCGACGCGCTGGCGGCTGTCGCCATCCCTTTCATTGAAGTTCACCTGAGCAACATTCACCGCCGCGAAGCGTTCCGGCATCACTCCTTTCTGTCCGAGCTGGCAGTGGGGGTCATCGCCGGGCTGGGGCCTACGGGCTACCGGTACGCCCTTCAATACGCGCTGGAACACGCACGTCCGGCAACGTGAACACCCAAGGAACCTGATTCATGGACCTGAGAAAACTGAAGACCCTGATCGACCTCGTTGCCGAGTCCGGCATTTCCGAGCTGGAAATTACCGAGGGCGACGGCAAGGTGCGCATCGTCAAGAACCCCGCTCAACTCGCGCCGGCCCCCATGCCCGCGCCGCAGCAGGTCTTTCACACGGCCGCCCCTGCCCAGGCAGCAGCGGCCGCCCCGGCCCCCGAGATGCCGGCGGCCGTCACCGGTCACCTGGTCAAATCACCGATGGTCGGGACCTTCTACCGCTCGGCGCAGCCTGGCTCCGACCCTTTCGTGCAGGTCGGCTCGACCGTGCGCGAGGGCGAGACGCTGTGCATCATCGAGGCCATGAAGCTGCTCAACGAAATCGAGGCCGACAAGTCCGGCACCATCAAGGCGGTTCTGGTCGAGAACGGGCAACCGGTGGAATACGGCCAGCCGCTGTTCGAAATCGAGTGACGGCGACGACGGCATGTTCGAGAAGATCCTAATCGCCAACCGAGGCGAAATTGCACTGCGCATTCAGCGCGCCTGTCGCGAGATGGGCATCAAGACGGTGGTCGTGCACTCCGAGGCCGATACCGAGGCCAAATACGTGAAGCTTGCGGACGAGTCGGTCTGCATCGGGCCGGCTCCGTCGCGCGACAGCTACCTCAACATCCCGGCCATCATCAGTGCCGCCGAGGTCACCGACTCCGAAGCGATCCATCCGGGCTACGGATTTCTGTCCGAGAACGCCGACTTCGCCGAGCGCGTCGAAAAGAGCGGATTTGTCTTCATCGGCCCCCGATCGGACTCGATCCGCCTGATGGGCGACAAGGTTTCGGCGAAGGACGCCATGCGCAAGGCGGGCGTGCCGGTGGTTCCAGGGTCGGAAGGCGCCCTGCCCGAGGACCCGAAAGAGATCGTCAAGATCGCGCGCTCGGTCGGCTATCCGGTGATCATCAAGGCCTCTGGCGGCGGCGGCGGCCGCGGCATGCGGGTGGTCCATACCGAGGCGGCGTTGAACAACGCGGTCACGATGACGCGGACCGAGGCGGGTGCTGCCTTCGGCAATCCGGCCGTCTACATGGAAAAGTTTCTCGAGAACCCGCGGCACGTCGAGATCCAGATCCTGGCCGACGAATACAAGAACGCCATCTACCTGGGCGAGCGGGACTGCTCGATGCAGCGCCGCCATCAGAAGATTCTCGAGGAAGCACCCGCGCCCGGCATCGCGCGGCGGCTGATCGAGCGGATCGGCACCCGCTGCGCCGATGCCTGCAAGAAGATCGGCTATCGCGGCGCCGGCACCTTCGAGTTCCTGTACGAAGATGGCGAGTTCTACTTCATTGAAATGAACACCCGGGTGCAGGTCGAGCATCCGGTGACGGAACTGATCACCGGCATCGACATCGTCCAGCAGCAGATCCGGGTTGCCGCCGGCGAGAAGCTGTCGCTGCGCCAGCGCGACATCCAGCTGCGCGGCCATGCGATCGAGTGCCGGATCAACGCCGAGCACCCGTTCAACTTCACGCCCTCCCCGGGCCGGATCAATGCCTGGCATCCGCCCGGCGGGCCCGGCATCCGGGTCGACTCCCACGCCTACGCCACCTATGTGGTGCCGCCCAATTACGATTCGATGATCGCCAAGGTGCTTGCCTATGGCGACACCCGTGACCAGGCCATCCGCCGGATGCAGATCGCGCTGTCCGAGATGGCGGTCGAAGGCATCCAGACCAACATCCCGCTGCACCGCGAGCTGCTGGCCGATCCGAACTTCATCGCGGGCGGCACCTCGATCCACTACCTGGAGAAGAAGCTGGCCAAGCGGAAGGAATCCCAGGGCGCCTGACGGCGACAGTCCCGGTTCTGCGCCCTGTCCCGCATGGCGCGGGCCGGCAGCACCCGCGCGCTTTGCGGCCGCGCGTCGATCACTTCTGAGGAACACCCCGATGGCCACCTGGCGCGAACTTGTCTTTCTGGTCCCCGCCTCCGAGGTGGAGGGCTGGTCGGACGCGCTGCTCGAAGCCGGCGCGCTGTCGGTGCAGGCCGAAGATGCCGACGCCGACTCGCCCGACGAACGCGCTCTCTTCGGTGAACCCGGCATGCCGGTCGAGCAGGCCGGCTGGCTGCGCACGCGACTTCGCGCCCTGCTCGCGGAAAGCGCCGATCCCCAGGCCCTGCTCGAGCAGGCGGCCGCCGCAGCCGGTGCAGCGCTTCCCGCCTCCAGCGAACTGAACAGCTTCGAGGACCAGGACTGGGTGCGCGCATCGCAGGCCCAGTTCGAACCGATCGCCATCGAGGGCCGGCTGATCGTCACGCCGACATGGCATATGGACGACGCCGTTCCGCCCGGCATGGTGCGCCTGATTCTCGACCCGGGGCTGGCCTTCGGCACAGGGAGCCACCCGACGACACGGATGTGCCTGGGCTGGCTGGCGCGCACCATGCGGCCCGGCCAACGCGTCATCGACTACGGCTGCGGCTCGGGCATCCTGGCGATCGCGGCGGCGCTGCTGGGCGCCGGCGAGGTCGACGCCACCGACATCGATCCGCAGGCGCTGACCAGCAGCCGCGACAATGCGCTGGCCAATGGCGTGTCGATCCGCACCCACGAGACCTCGGTGCCGCTGGCACCCGCCGACGTGGTGCTCGCCAACATCCTGGCCAACCCTCTGAAGGTTCTGGCGCCCGCCCTGAGCAGTCTGCTGCGCCCGGGCGGGCAACTGGTGCTGGCGGGGCTGCTGGAACGCCAGGTCGACGAGGTGTCGGCCTGTTATCCTGACGTCGACCTGCGTGTCGCCGAAGTCATCGACGGCTGGGCTTGCCTCGCCGGTCCCCGCATCCGATGATCTGCCGCCCATGGCCCTTGCCACCTCCTGCCCCCGCTGCCAGACCAGCTTCCGAGTCGTACCGGATCAACTGAAGATCCGCCGCGGACTGGTGCGTTGCGGCGCCTGTCAGCACGTCTTCTCCGGCATCGATTCGCTGCGATACATCGATGAGCCGGCTCCGCCCGGTGCCACGGACACCGCAGACGACGGCGCCTCCGAACTCGCGCGTCTGATTTCGGCCGAGACCGGACCGCAGGAGCAGCCGCAGGAAATCCAGACCCATAGGTCGAGCGACCTGGAAACCGCGATACCGCCGTCACTGGTACACCCGACGTCTTCCGAGGCGCCGCCCCTGCCCATTCAGCACGGCGACGGGCGGTCAGACGACTTGCGGACCGACGACCAGCAGGCGGTTGATGCCGCATCCAATGCTGACGCGGAGCGCGCGAATCCGGCCAATGAAGCAGCCGTCCCGGATTACCTTGCTGGTGATGCCAATCCGTGGGCGCCATCGGAAGACGGACCGCTGCTGCACCCGCCGCATGACGGCGGTCACCCCGAGGGGCCGCTCGATGGCCTCCAGACCCCCTCCGGATGGGGCGCCTCAAGCGACGAAGGTGAAACGCACGCCGGTCGGGATTTCGGCGCAGCGGCCAACGACATGATGGCCCGCGACGAGGCAGCCAGCGGCGACCCCGCCCTTCCCCTCGAGCTCGATCCGCGCGATCCGCTGGCCGGCGACACTTTGATCGTGATCGAGGCGCCGGCGGGGCATGAGCGCTGGCCGTCAGACGAAGACATGCCTGGCACCGGCGATCACAGGCCGATAAGCGGAGCGCCCGACCCGCAGCAGCCGTCTGGCGATGAGCCGGCTGCAAGGAACGACAACAACGCGCAGCCTGACGAAGCGCCGTCAGGCGTCGCGCCGGACGCGGACGTGGACGTGGACGTGGACGTGGACGTGGACGTGGACGCGGACGTGGACGTGGACGTGGACGTGGACGCGGCCAAGGATGGCGAAGGGACTGCGCCGAACGCGACTGCT